>JBKCXA010000430.1:0-16833 GCA_046316935.1 Prosthecobacter sp. | reverse complement strand
CTTGTTGCACACCTTCCGCTGGGGGCCGGAGGGCATGCTTTACTTTAACCAATCGATCTATATCCACACGCACATGGAGACGCCGTATGGCGTGCGTCGCCTGATGGGCGGCGGCATTTGGGAGTTCCGTCCAGAGACGCGGCGGGCGGAAATCATCAGCAAGGGGCTGATCAACCCGTGGGGTTTTGAGTTCGACCGCTGGGGCCAGAGCTTTGCCTGCGACGGTGCGGGCGGGGAAGGGATCAATTTCATCTTCCCGGGCAGTGTTTTCGCCACGTCGCCGGGGGCGAAGCGCATCCTGCACGGCCTGAGCCCCGGCCAGCCGAAGCAGTGCGGCATGGAGGTGATCGAGGACCCGCATTGGCCGGCCGACTGGCAGGGCTCGTTCGTGCTGAATGACTTCCGCGGCAATCGCGTGAACCGTTTCACCCTCACGCCGAGCGGCAGCAGCTACATCGCCAAGCAGATGCCGGATGTGCTGGCGAGCACACACCGGGCCTTCCGCCCGATCGATGTCAAAGTGGGGCCGGATGGTGCTCTTTACATCGCGGACTGGTATAACCCGATCATCCAGCACGGCGAGGTCGATTTCCGTGACCCGCGTCGCGATCTGGTTCACGGACGCATCTGGCGGGTGACGGCGAAGGGCCGTCCGCTGAGCCCACGGCCGAAAATCGCCGGGGCGAGCACGGCGGAGCTGCTGGAGATGCTGAAAAGTGACCGCAAGTATGTGCGCACCTTTGCGAAGCGTGAGCTGAGGGATCAAGGCGCGGTGAAAGTCACCGCGGAGCTCGATGCCTGGGCGGCGCAGCAGACTGACGGGCATGCCTTGCTCGAGGCGGCTTGGGCTCGCGAGGGCGTGAATTCCTTCTCGGCGGCGCTGTGGCGGAAACTTTGGGAAAACAGCGATGCCCGCATCCGTGCGGCGGCGCTGCGCATCCTGAGCCATCGCTGGAAGGAACTGCCGGACGCGATGAAAGTGCTCGAAAAGGCCGTGGCGGACGAAAATGCCCAGGTGCGTCTGTGGGCTGTGGCGGTGCTGGCGGAGATGCGCAAGCCCGGGGCGATCAATCTGGCCCTTCGTGTGCTGGACCTGCCGATGGATGAAAACCTCGATTTCCTGCTCGAGCTGACCTGTCGCGAGCAGGCGGAGGTCTGGATGCCCGCCGTGGTGAGCGGCAAGCTGAAGCTGGAGGACCGTCCGAAGCAGTTCGTCTATGCCATGAAGAGCACGGGCCGCTCGGATGCCCTGTCGCCGCTGTTTGCCTCGCTCAAAGCAGGCAAATTGAGCCCCGAAGATGCCGCCGCCGTGCTGGCGATGGCGGGTGATGCCGCGGACGCCGCCCAGGCGAAGGTGATGGTGGACATGGTGAACGACGCGGCCATGGCCCCACACTACATCGGCCTTCAGGACGCCCTCGTGAAGGCGGCCACGGACCGGAAAATCGTGCCGGAAGGCGCGGCGGAGACCGTGACGGCCTGGTTTGCCCGTCCGGAACCGCATGTCGTGCATCGCACGGCCATTTTGGCCGGTCTTTGGAAGGTGGAACCGGCCCGCGAGAAGCTGGCCAGCCTGCTGACCGACCCGAAAACGATCCCGGCGATCCGCGACGGTGCCACCCGGGGCCTGACCGCCCTCGGCGGCGTGAAGACGCGTGACCTCTTCGACAAGCTTTTCGTCGAAGCGACCGATTTGGGCCTCAAATCGCTCATGATCGACGGTTTGACCTCCGTGGGACCGCAACTGGCTGCGAAGCGTGCCGTGGAGTTTTTGGCCACTGCCGAGGTTGGGGCCGCGAAGCCGGTTTTGGGTGCCTTTTTGAAGAACAAGCAGCTTCCGGGCGTGCTGGCGAAGGAGCTTGCGGGCAAGACGATTCCTGACCTCGTGGCCGTGGAAGGCATTCGCATGGTTAGCACACGCGGCATCCAGGGACCGCTGGCCGAAGCCCTCAAAAAAGCAGGCACTGTGAAGCAGATGGACAAGCCGCTGACCGCCGAAGAAATGACCGCGATGGTCGAAAAAGTGAAGAAAAACGGCGATCCGGTCCGCGGTGAGGCGGTGTATCGCCGCCAGCAGCTTCTTTGCATGACCTGCCACGCCATCGGAGAGAGCGGCGGCATTTTGGGGCCGAATCTGGTCAGCATCGGGGCCTCCGCGCCGGTGGATTACCTCATCGAGAGCCTGCTGGAGCCGAGCAAGAAGATCAAAGAGGGTTACCACATGGTCATCGTGAGCAAAAAAGACGGCGGCGTGGTCTCCGGCGGCCTCGTGAACGATGGCGCGGATGAGTTGACGATTCGTGATCCAGCCAACCAGATCGTAAAAGTGGCCAAATCGGCCGTGGCGAGCCGCCAGATGAGCCCCGTGAGCATGATGCCGGCCGGTTTGACCGCCAGTCTGCGGGAGGATGAATTCGTCGATCTGGTGCGCTTTTTGAGTGAGCTGGGCCGGGAAGGGGCCTTCAAAACGCAGCCAAACCGCTACGTCCGCACCTGGAAGGTCATGGCCAAGATGGAGCAGGCCGATGTGGACCACGTCCGCCATGTGGGCAGCTTTGCCCTGAACGACGAGAAGCATCCCTACCCCTGGCAGACCTCGCTGAGCCAAGTAAACGGCGACCTGCCCCTGGCCGATCTCCCGGCCGCCCAGCGCATGTATCCCTGGTTCCCGAAAATCGCCCAATTTGGGCTGAAATTGGACGCCGCCGGAAAGGTGAAGCTGGGCCTGAGTTCCGTAAAAGGAATCGTGGTGGCGGTGGACGGGGCCGAGTTGAAGGAAATTTCTCCCGAGCTGATCCTCGATTTGGCCGCTGGAACGCACCGGATAAGCGTGCTGATCACGCGTGATTCCGGGGATCTGGCGGCATTCCGGGTGGAAATCCTAGATGGTGCCGCTGTGGCGGTGCCGTGAGGCTTCGCAAAGGGAGAATTTCGTATGGGCCATGTATTTGCGTTGACGGGGTAAACCCGTCTTCGCTATTCTGAACGTTACGACCGGAAATCCTGTCTCACGGAGGCAAGATTCTCGATCTTGTTCACAACCCGCCCCCCATGCCCTGCCACAACCCTGCTGTCCGACTGATTCCAAGCCCGATTTGGATGCCCTCGTGCCGCGCTCTGTGACGATCCCACGTCCGCAGGCTTTTTCCTTCTGCCGCCTTTCCTTTTCCCCTTTCTCCCGAAACCCTTCCCGCCCCTTGAATCCGATGAAAACGCTCCGCCGAAACCGCTTCCTGCTCGGATGGTTCATGACCCTGCTCATGGCCTTCGTGCAAGTCACGCAGCCGCTGCAAGCCGCTACCGTGTGGTGGACCGGCACGTCGAGCACAAACCGGAACACCGGCGGCAATTGGACCCTTACCGGACTGAACTGGACCGCCGTGGCTCCGAATGGCACTCCCTCTGGCTGGACGGCTTGGGATAACACCACGACAGGTGACGGGGCGGACATCGCGGCCTTTGGGACCATGACCGGGACGCCTAGTTTTACGGTGAACCTCGGGACTATCACGTCTCCCTCGGCCTTGAACGTGTCCGGGATGCGCTTCACGCATGGCACGATCACGCTGAACGGTGCGCATAGCAACGTTACCGGAGGAGTTACTGCG
Organism: Prosthecobacter sp.; assembly: GCA_046316935.1. Classification (GTDB taxonomy): domain Bacteria; phylum Verrucomicrobiota; class Verrucomicrobiia; order Verrucomicrobiales; family Verrucomicrobiaceae; genus Prosthecobacter. Next base: position 13,225 of record JBKCXA010000430.1, on the reverse strand, counting down.
GGCAGCCAAACGGTGACGACAACGAACACCACTGGATTGTTTGTCGGCCAGACCATCACCGGCTTTGGTATCCCCGAAGGCGCCATCATCACCGGCATTACCCCGGGAAGCTCATTCACGATCTCCGCGCCAGCCACGCTCACATCGACCTCCTCCAGCATGCGCGTGGTGACCACTCAGGCCGTGAACCTGACGGGAACCACGCCGACGATCAAGCTGGGCTATTCGATTGCCAATGGTGATGCTGCGGATGCGACGGCGAACTCGACGGTGAACATGAACGCGCACCTTACTGGCTCCAACGGCCTTCGGATCGAGACCGTGTCCCCAAACGCTGTCACCGGGCGTCTGGTGGTTGGCTCAACATCAAGCGGAGGGTCACTTCCCAACCAACTGACCGGGGGCATCACGATCGGGAACAAGACGACCTTGGATGCCCAGGTGGCCTCTAACGCGGCCTACAACTCGGTTTTGGGTGCCACAAGCAGCAACAATCCTTTGGGAAACAACCGGATCACGTTGGAAGCCGGGGGCGGCTTGGATTTGAGAGGCACGAAGTCCTCCACGGGCATTTCCGGCCGTCTTTTCAATATTCCCACCTATTCGGATGCGAGCCGGATTGATTTCACTCAAGCCGCCACGGGGGAGACGATCCCGTCACAGAGCTTTTTGAGCACCGGGGCCGTCGGGCAGAATGTGCTGACGGTCACAAACACCGCGGTGTTAGCCGCTGGTCAGTCAATTTCGGGGATTGGAATCCCTGCAGGTGCCCAGGTGCAGATTCTGAGCGGCACCACGATCGGTGTCGTGAACAGCCTGAACCAGCCTCTGAACATCACCGCCGCCAATCCGACGATCACCGTGCTGCCCACCCAGCCTTCGCAGACTCTTCCCACAGCGCCGTTCTTCAACACCCTCGCACCGCAGGGCGACGGACGCACCTCGATCCGCTATGTCGATGCGAACGGGACCACACAGACGGTTTCGAACTACGCGGTGCAATATGTGGGCAATTTGAATCTCAACGCCGCTGGCAATTACACCATCTTTGCCCGGTCTGATGACGCTGCCCGCGTGTATGTGGACGGTGTGCTTGTGTTGAACAATGATGGTGGCAAGGGCTCCACGGACCTCTCCAGTGCACCGATTCCGCTGGGGGCGGGCACCCACGAGATCCGTGTGGATTATGTGCAGGGCACGGGAGGCGGGCTTATTGAGCTTGCTTATGCTCGGAGCACTGGAGTGAATCAGGTGAATGACGCCAGACAGACTCTGGTGGGTTCCACTTTGAACGGTCTGAGCAATGCGGAGACCCTCTCAGCGACGACGGCCAGCGGGGCGATTACTCTTGGCAACGCGGTGCGACTGACCGGCAATGCTTCTCTTGACATCAGGAACACCAGTTCCCCGTCTTTCATCATGGGGCCGCTGCAACTCGACAACTCGGTCACCCTATCATCGAGGCTGAAGAATGATACCTTTGTGGAGCAGGCTGCGGGCGGTGACGGATTCGGTCCGGCGATCCGGTTCGGTGGGACTGCTGCCGACCCTAGCCTGCTGGGGCACACGGGCACGTCTGGAACGGTGAGCATCTTTGCCAACAACGGGATCGCCTTTGATGGAGTGGTCTCGGATGGTGGGCGAGACATGACCTTGGTGAAGACTGGGGTCGGCCGCCTCTTCTTCAGCGGCACCACGGAGGCCAGCGGCCTCGGTGCGGGCACGACGATCGAGATGGTGGGAACCTCCTTGAGCGGCGCCACCGGCAACACCACTGCCGGCTCAAGCCAAATCACCACCTTCAATACCAATACCAATCCTGTGTATGCCGGCATGACGGTGACTGGGGCGAACATCCTGCCAGGGACATTCATCACGCAGGTCACCAATCCTGGGACCAGCGCCACCCTGAGCCTCTCCACCGTCCCCACTTCGGCTGCCACGGGTGCCTCGTTCAGCTTCAGCACCGCGCCTTCCCTGGTGCTCACCGGCGGGTCGGCGGCTGGATCAGCGAACCCGATCGGCTCCGCGGCGATCAAGCTGAATGGCGGCAACCTGTTTTTGGATTCCAAAGGGGTGAACAGCCGCGGCTTTGGGGCGACTTTTGCCAATAACATCGATGTGGTGAAGAGCGCCTTCATCCGCTCCATGCAAAACAATGCGACGATCACCCTGGGGGGCACCCAGGTGATGACTGGCACCACCAATGGCACCGCTACCGTAACTGTGGCGAGCACCGCCGGCCTGAGGGTGGGACAGCCAGTGAGCGGTGCAGGAATCCCGGCCGGGGCCCGCATCGCCGCGATCGTGAATGGCACGAGCTATACACTGACCTCCCCTGCGACCAGCAGTGTCACCAATGGCAACCTGACGTATGGAACGGTGGTCAACTTGACTGCTGGACAGAATCTGGTGCTGGATGCCATCGCTGGAGGCACGCCCGCCGGAGCGGCCAACCCAGGAGCCACCCTGAAGGTTGAGTCCGACATTGTGGGGGCCGCATCAACCACGCTGACCATCCGCTCCACCGTGGTCAACGGGGGCACGACCATCACAGTTGGCGAAGGTGGGAACCTGGGAACACCGCAGCGCACTGGCAACAACGCCGTGGCGCGCGGCGTGGTGGCTCTCAGCGGGAACAACTCGCAATTCTTTGGGTCTCTGAACTTTGAACCCGACGCCGGACTAAGGCTGGAGGGGGTGGATTCGCTCAACAGCCGGACCTTCTCGCTCAATCAAAACAACACGCTCACGCTGGCGGCTGATGGTGACGGCACCGGGGGCTACCAAGTCTTTAATTTCAACCATAACATCAACGTCATCGCCAACAACACTCTGGCTGTGGAGCGCGTGGGAACAGATTTTTCCCCTTACTACGCCTTGGCGCAAAACAAGACGATGCAGATCAACTCGCTGTCCACCGGCAGGAACACCGTGGTCGTGGCCAACAACCATGGCTTCAATCTCCAGGTGAATGACACAACAACTCTGGGAGGTGGAACGACCATCCAGGTGAACAACTTCAGCGACTCCAACCTTCTCTCTGGACTGCGTCTCAGCGGGGTGGTGGGCGGTAGTGGCAACCTTTTGAAATCCGGCAGCGGCACGCTGTCCCTCGAAAACAGTGGAAACACCTTCGGGAGCAGCGCATTGCTGACCGGGACAAATATAGGCCCAAGCGGTGTGACTCCCAACACCTTTACCACGCAAAGTGTGCAAAATCTGGTGGCAGGCCAGTTGGTGACCGTGAACACGCCCGGCTCCAGCGTGCCTGCCAACACCCGTATCGCGAGCGTGAATGTGCAGAACATCGCTGGTTTTGCCGCGGCGTCCACGGCCACTTTGACCGTCTCGATTGACCCTTCCAGCATCTTTGCCGCGGGCATGCCGGTGTCTGGCACGGGGATTCCCTCCGGCACCGTCATTCAGAGCATCAACACGAATGTGACGAACACAGGTACGGGGACCAGCGGTGGTAATACGGTCACCGTCACAGGGGGCACTGGTGGTGCTTTCCGCGTAGGTGACACGCTCGTGGCTGCCACAGGCATTCCCGCCGGGACCTATGTGCTTGCTGTGAACGGCAGCATCCTGACCCTGAGCCAGGACATCACAGATTCGAATCCACAACTCGTGCGCCGTCAGGTGACGCTCAGCCAGAATATCACTGCAAACGACCCCACGCTGACCCTTTCCCAAGTCGTGCTCACCAACTCCTTCTCGGGAGCCGCCCCGCTTTCCATCACCGCCGCGCCTGCAATCAACATCTCCGCAGGCACCTTGGCTGCCAGCAGCGACGGAGCTCTCGGGAACGCAGCCAGCCAGATCATCCTCAATACAAATGCTGCCACCGGAGCGGGATTGCGTGCCACGGGGACTTTTGCCACCAGCCGTAACATCGTGCTGAACCAGGCCAACAATGCCATCGAAGTGACTCAAGGTAACACGCTCACGCTCGACAGTCCCTTCACCTTCACCGCCACCAACCTGGACAATGCGCTGCGTAAAAACGATCTGGGCACCCTGGAGCTTAAACAAGCTCAGACCGGTTGGGCCGGACAGTTGATCGCCGGGCAGGGATCGGTGCGGGTGAACGAGCTCGGCGTGTTTGGTGTGAACGGCTCACTCAACGGGGCTTTGCGCACCATCGTGGCCGACACCGGGGCGGAAATCGCCCTGAACCTCCCTACCACTGGGACGAACACCATCAACGAGACCATCCAGATCAATCACCAGGCAAATCGTAACATCGGTGGCATCAACAGCCGCGGAGCCATCCGTAACATGGCTGGAAACAACGTGATCGCCAATCCGGTGCATCTGGGCGTCAGCATCGGGGACAATCAGAACAACCACACTGTCATCGCGGGGGTCGAAAACGGAACCAGCCTGAATCTGGCCGGTGGGGCGAGGTTCAACTGGGGTGGAGGCTCCGGGCAGTCGATCAACCAGTATTTGAGTGCTACTGGGACGGGTGTGGGGACGCTTTCGGCTCCTCTGATGAATGTCAATTCCTCGGCCGCCAGCGCATCGTTGTTTAAAATCGGAACAGGCACTTGGGACATCACTGCCGCGAATGCCTTCACCCCCGAGACCGCTGTTTCCACCTACCGTGCCACGGCCATGGGAATGAACACCACCTCAGGCTCCAGCACGGTAAATCTGAGCTCCGGCACCACAAACGGCATGTTTGTCGGCCTGGAGATCACGGGAAACACTTCGATTCCTGCTGGTGCCCGGGTTGCCTCCATCATCAGCCCCACCCAGTTCACCATCACCACGAATGCCACGTCCTCCTTGAGTAATGTCTCAACGCTCGTCGGTGGCGGTGTTTCCAGTGCGAATGCCACCACCACGGTTGGCAGCAACGTGGTCAATCTGACCTCGGGCAATACGTCTGCGATGTATGTGGGCATGCCCATCGCCCGCAACGCGAACATTCCCGCGGGGGCCACGGTGTCCAAGATTGTGAGCGGCACCCAGTTCGAGATCAGCGTGCCTGCCACGGCAGCGGGAACGGGCGTGCTCACCGCCTTCATGGCCAGCAATCTCGTCCGGTTGGGCAGCACAACGGGATTGGCGGCGGATCTGGTGCTCTCCTCCAACTCTAATCTGCCGCTCTCGACCACGATAAACACGGTGATCGATGACAACGTGATGAGGATCAACGGCAATGCCGTGGCCACCGGAAACGTGGACACCCGCATCGGCTCGGTGTTTGCTGATACGGTCAATGTCACTGCCGGCAGTGATGTGATCACTGTTCCGAGCTCGTCTTCTTATACGGTGGGACAGACCCTGCGCACGAGCGCTGGTTTCGGCGGTGAAGTCACCATCACATCGATCGTCAGCGGCACCCAGGTGCGCGTATCCTCCCAGGCAAGCCAGACTTTGACTGGTGTCACAGCTGAGGTGGGACGTGCATCGACAGGCATCGGCAGTGTCACCATCAGCCAGGGTACGTTGAGCATCAGCGGGGCTGGCAATCTCAGCAGCACCGGAACCGTTTTCCTGAATCCGGGCACCACCCTGACCCTCAACAACGAGGGCACTGCCAAGGATGACCGTCTCGGTGCCCGCGCCCTGACCTCCTTTGGCGGAAACATCAATCTGACCGGCAATTCCGCCTCCGCTGTCTCCGAGCAGCCTGGCAACATCACCTTTGGACGTGGTGACTCCGTCATCACCCTCACTCCAAATGCTGCGCAGCCCCTGGAACTCGTGCTTGGGGCAAACGCCGCGGTAGCCAGAACCTCTGGTGCCACCGTGCTCTTCCGCGGAACGGGTCTCGGTTCGAGCTCCGGCAATGGGGTTGCGTCCATCACAGGTCCGACCACGACCACCGGTCTGGCCTTCCTCGGACAAACCGGCGCCACGGGGACGCAAAACAAGGGCATTGTCCCATGGGCGCTCGTTGACAACAGTGCCACCGGTCAGGGCACCTCATTCGCCACTGCGGATTCTGCTGCTGGCGGCACAGTCACCGGCACTAATCTGCTCCGCGCGCTGTCTCCGTCCGAGCTTTCCTCCACGCTAGCCTCCCAGGCGAACGTAAGCCTGACCTCAGCCCAGACACTCGCGGCGAACTTGTCGATTAACTCGCTGACTCTGGAGGCTGGAGGTGGTGTGGCGGTGCAGTTCCCCTACACGCTCACGGTTGATAGCGGCGGTGTGCTCGCCAAGGGCGTCAACAATGGCATCACAGGCGGCCTTCTAACGACAGGTGCGAATCGTGACTTGATCGTGCATGCCCTTGGGGACACCACAATCAGCAGCGTGATTCTCGGCACTACTGGCGGCCTTACGAAATCTGGGGCCGGGACGCTGCAACTCGGCCCGCTCAATGCCTACACTGGCACAACCACCATCAATCAGGGAACGCTGAAGCTTGCCTCAAACAGCGTGAACTCGATCCTCTTCAATAATGCTTTGTCCATCAGTTCGGGGGGCACCCTGGATCTCAACGGAGGAGTTCTTTTCTCCTCCGGTGTGCAGACTGACTTGTCGGCGGCTGCCGCAGGAATGACAGCGGCAATCGTCAACACAGGGGCCGGGCAGGCCACGCTGGTATCCGGCGCAAACGGTGTGAACTGGGGCGGCGTGATCAGTGGCAACATCACGGTTGCCCGCGGAGCCACTTGGAACGTCTTCGACAATCAGACCTACACTGGAGCCACATTCGTCCAAGGCGGCATCACCCAGCTTACTCACGACGGTGCGCTCTCAGGCACTTCCTCGGTTTCCATCAGCCGCGGCACCCTGGGTCTGCAAAATGTTGCGTCGGATGGATGGGATCTGGCCAACCGTCTGAATGACACGGCCCCGATCACCATGCAGGGAGGGCGTCTTTTCTTCCAAGGCCGTTGGGCCACGAATTCGACGGAGACCGTGGGGGGCATCACCCTCACTGGTGGGCAGAACCTTATCGATGTGTTCAATTCCGGCGTGAATGTGAATTCAGCCCAGCTTACCGCGGCCAGCTTGGTGCAGCAGGCTGCTTCTCGGGCCACCCTTCATATGCGCGGCTTCAATGGCCAGGCGGGCAGCACCGCTCGCTTTCTCGTCACTTCACCGCTCACGCTCTCAAACCACCTTATCGCCAATGCAGCCGGCCAAACAGGTTGGGCTGTGGTGGGACGTGAGTGGGCTAGTTACAGCGCTGGCACTGGCATCGGCCAGCTCGACGCCGTGGGTTTTGCAGGCTACGCGCCCAACGCCGGCAATACCATCAACACCGGTAGTGCCACCGACAACCTGCGTGTCTCCATCGCTGCGGTGAACGCCACGGGACTCGCCGGAACCACGCTGCTCACTGTGGGAAGCACAGCCGGCATCGAGGCAGGGGATGTCATTGAGGGCGTCGGCATTGCTGCAGGAACAACCGTGGCGCAGGTCACCAATGCCACGCAACTCGTCCTCAGTCAGCCCCTGCAGCTCAACGACCCCATTCTTTCCATCGGACAGCGTCTGACAGCAAACCGCACGCTGAACACGCTCAACCTCAATACCAGCCGTGGCGCATTCCTCGACCTGGATGGCAAGACGCTGACTCTGGCAGGTGGTGGCTTGATTGCCTCGCAGACCTCCGACAACACCGGCAGTGTGCAAATTTTGGCCTCGCCGGGTGTCGTGAACTCGAACGGCCAGTTTTACATCACGATCGACCGTGTGCCTGCGGGCCTCGAAGTGGGCTCGGGTGTTTTCAATCGCACCGTGACAGGAATCGGTGCTCCTGGTCCCGATGGCACCGTCGAAGTCACTTTGAATGGCATTCCTGACACCACTTTCCTCACACCCAGGACGGTCGGGTTCAGCCGCCTTGATCCTTCGACCTTGGTCATTCGCAATGGTCAGCTCACCTCAGGGGCTGTTGGAGTGCCATCCGACCTCTACGTGCATTCTATCGCCAGCGTCACATCTGACATCGGTGCGCGAATCTTCCGGCTCGAAGCGAATGTGGTGGACAATGGGGTTGGCGGGGCGGTTTCGCTGGTGCTGGGCGGTGACGAGTCAGGTGGCACGCAGTTTGTCACCCGTGGCTCATGGGTGACCGGCAGTAACACTCACACCGGAGGCACGTTTGTGAATGCCGGCACTTGGACATTCCACAACCCGAACGCGGATGGGGTCAGCATTTACAGCATCCCTGGCAACCTCACGATCACTGGCGGTGCCAACAATCTCGACAACAGCACCGGCTTTGGAGGCAATGTGCGCTGGGGATCTGCCAATCAAATGAAGCACACAGGCACCGTGACGCTCAACACGGGGGCCTTCCTCGACCTGAACGACTTTGATCAAACCGTCGCGGGCATCAACATCAACAACACGGGTGGTTCTGCCCCCATTTTTGAGTTCGGAGCCGGCAAAGTCACGTTGAACGGCAATATCAACGCCACATCCTCCAATGCTTCCACGGTCTCCGTCATTCGAAGCGGTAACGTGGTGCTCTCGTCTGGAACCACGGCCAACAGCCCGGTCGTGAGCGTGGCGAGCACCGATGGGCTCATCTTGGGTGCCGTGGTGGGCGGAACTGGCATAGCCGGAGGCTCCACCATCATCTCGATCCTGGCACCCAATCGTGTTGTTCTCTCTGCCAACGCCACCGCGACAAACTCGGCGGTAAACCTGACCTACTCCCAGGTGGGACGGCTGGACCTCAACGGCATCAGCCGCACCTTTAACGTTTCGGCGGTGAATACAAATGGTGTCAACGTGGCACCTCTTCAGCCCACCTTGGAAATCAGCGCTCCCATCGTGGGAACCGGAGCGGGAGTCATCAAAACGGGAGATGGGCTTTTGCAACTCGGCGGCCAGAGTCTATTCAACGGGGGGGTGACGGTCAATGGTGGTGGACTACTGATCGCAGCCAGCTCAAACAACTCCGCAGCCGCTTCCGGACCCGGTGCCACTGTTCTTACCGGCCCCGTCGGCACGGGTACGCTCACACTCGCATCCAACTCGGTGCTCGTTTCCTCCAGCAGCACCAACACACTGGCCAACAACCTTGTGGCGAACGGAAACATCCGCTTCGATGGCGTGAACAACCTCACTCTCAACGGAACTGCCGCGCTGGCCGCCTCGCCGACCATCACCGTGGTGTACCCGACCATGACCGCCACCTTTGGTGGTCTGGTTTCCGGCAGCACGCTCATCGAAAAGAACGGCCTGGGCACGCTGGCGTTCTCAAGTGCCTTCCTGCCAAACGGAAGCCTGAGCAACAATATCATCTCGGGAACGGTGAATGTGAACGAGGGAACACTCAGGCTCGTCGGTGCTACAGGGGCGGTCGTTGTCAGGCCGCTGGGAACGGCTGATATTGTCATGAAGGGGGGCACGCTTGATCTGCGCAGCAACGGGGCCTCCTCAGAGGGCACCATCGTCTTTGGCAACAATGTCACCGTGCACACCTCCCAGTCCAACGCCTTTATCAATGTGGACCGCGTGAGTGCCAACACGGCCAACACCATTCAAATGGGCACCCTGGCCATGACAGCCGGCCAGACGCTCAATGTCATCAGCAACAACGGATACAACCTCAGCTTCAGCGGTGGCAGTTATTCCGGCACCGGTGAGATCAAGTTCAACCCAGCGGTGAACTCGACTCTCACAATAGGCGGTGGATTCACAAATGCGCTCACCTATAAAAATGAAGGTCTCGGCTTCTTGCTGTTGAGCGGAAGCAACACGAACACGGGACCTGTCACGATCATTCCAAACGAGCGCCTCGGCGCGGCTCCGCAGATGAATAATGTAAGCTCTCCTTTTGGCACCGGGGCTGTGACTCTTCAGGATGGTGCGGTTCTTCCGATTGTCCCGATTAGCGATATTCCGCAGCAGGGGAGCCCACCGGCTGGCTACTCCTCGGGCGGGCTGACGGCGCGCTACTTCTCGGGAGGGGCCGCCAGCTTGAATTCCCAGGCTGGCTCGGGCATGGCACCTTCGGCTGTTGTCACGGGCCAGGTTCCCGGGGACCTCGGTTTGAACAATCGCCCGGCGGTGGTTTCCGCAGTGGCTGGCACACAGGCCGTCTATTCCGGGTTGCTAAAAATTGACACGGCCGGCGCATACAATTTCCAGCTCGCAGCAGGAGACCAGGCTCAGCTTGTGATTGATGGAATTCCGGTGGCAGGCTTTAACACGGACGCCTCCGCCAGCCCGACTCTGGACTCGACCGCGGTTCTCCGCGCCGATGGCACCGGGTCCATCACGCTCGCCGCGGGCTATCACAGCATAGTCATCAAGACCAACAACCTTGTCGGAGGCGGTGGTCATCAATTGCTTTATGGCGGGCCTGATACCGCCACCAACGGGCTTCCCATTGGTGTGAATGGTGTCACTGCTCCGTCACAGAACCTCCAGGCCATACCCGCCAACAAATTGTTCGGAACCACCAGCTTCGCTTCCGTGGCGAACAATTTCAACAGTGCGGCCCAGATCAGCAATGCTCTGATCGTTCCCGCAAACGCCAGAGTGACTCTCGATGGCCGCGGATCAGACATCAATAGCACCGTCTCAAGTCTGAATTTGGGCACCGACGCTACCCTCACGGTCAACAACCAGCTCGGCACCGGGTGGATCGGCGTCACTGGCGTCACGACCCTCGGCAGCAATGCCACTCTCAATCCGGGGACGGGCACGCTCAATCTGATCGGAGGAATCTCTGGCAGCGGACTGACCAAAACCGGCAACGGCACCCTCATTCTTGGTGGGTCCACGGGGTTCTCGGGGAATCTGGCCATCAATCAGGGATTCGTGCAGCTTACCGCTGCCAACGCCCTTCCCACCGGCACGACCCGGATTGAGCGGACTTCCCTTCAGCCTCTTCCACCCATCACTGCCACCACAAACACAGATTCTGCCACGATCCGCAGTCTCACTCTTTCTTCCGGGACAACCGATGCGCTCAAAGTAGGCGCGGCCATTAGCGGCGCGGGTGTTCCCGCCGGTGCGATCATCACGGCGATAACTGGTCCTACGACCTTCACCATCAGCGCCGATGCCACAGCCGCCGGCACGGCCTCCATGACCGTCACACAGAATAGTCTGCGTGTCACAGCAACGACGTCGAATGGCAGCCAGATCATCAGCTTGGGCACGGCGACGGGCGCGGCAGCGACAGGAAATACAGCCGGCCTGGCTGTCGGCATGTACATCACAGGTGCGAACATTCAAAATGGCACCTATATCACCGAAATCCGGCCTTCGGTGGGTAGCACTCCAAGCCAGATCGTTTTGTCCAAGGCGACCAGTGGCAGTGGTGCTGCGACCAATGCAACGATCAGTGTCAGCACGGACACTTATGGGGCTTTGGACCTGAACGGTTTGACCGGGGTCACCGGAACCCTTGCTATCAATGGTGTCTCTCCGATTCAGAGGAACTCCGTCACGCCGGCGGCCGTCTATAACAGCAGCAGCACCCCGGCCAGCTTCCTCGGTGACATAACGATTGGCTCTTTGGGCAGTGCTGTGGGCGGCTATGGTGATATCACTCTCAGTGGCGCCATTTCCGACACCACCACCGGGCTGACGAAAGTCGGCCCAGGAGCGCTGACACTCGGCGGAAACAACGCAGGCCTCAGCGGTTCCATCTCCATGGAGGGCGGTGAGTTGAAGCTGGCCAATGCCGGTGCCCTCGGGGTCACGGGGACGCGTTCGCTTGTTGCGAGCACCACAAACAACAACGCTTCCGTGACAGTGGCGAGCACCACCGGCCTCTTCGTGGGCCAGCCTATCAGCGGAGCAGGCATCCCTGCAAACGCGACCATCGCCTCAATCACATCCCCGACGACATTCACGCTCTCCGCGAATGCCACGGCCACGGGCACGGGCGTGGCGCTCTCCGCGCCAACGGGAGTCTCGGTGGCTGCCTCGTCCACGCTGGATATGAACGGGATATCCACCTCGGCGGGGAAACCGATCTACTTGAACGGCACCGGCATCACCGCCGCTACTGGAGGGGGCGCCAAGGATACCATCGCCGCATTGACGAATTCGTCAGCGACAGATGTGTCGGTCGGCAATGACCTCGTCATGCGCGCTGCTTCGGCCATTGGTGGCTCGGCCGGCAAGATCACCATCAACGGGGTGATCAGCGGCAGCAACACCCTCACGAAGACCGGCACCAACACGCTCATCCTGACTGCTGCCAACACAAACTCAGGAGGCACGACCGTGTCGAACGGCATTCTCGAACTCTCTGGAGCTTCCGGGAGGCTTGGTAATGCAGGGACAACCACGGTGGGCATGGGTGCCTTGCTGAAGTTGGACAACTCGTTGAATAACAATGTATCTGGGACGGCCAACGTCAGCAAAACACACGGTCTGACGACACAAAGCTTCACGATCACTGGTGGCACGACGAGGTATTCCGTGGCACCCGCCGTGACCATCACGGGTGGAGACGGCACCGCAACGGCTGTTGCCAATCTCAACGCCAATGGGGTCGTAACAGGTATCACTATCACCAATCCTGGTGGTGGTTACACAGCAGCTCCGACCATCGCTTTCTCCGGAGGTACAATAATCCAGGCACTCACGAATCCTACAGGCACCGGGAATGCGACCAATTCGAGAGTGGTAACTCTCGGCAGCACAATTCCCTCAGGCCTTGCTATCGGCAGTACATTCCTAGGTTCTACGGTCACTGCTCTGGATGGCGGGAACAATCTCCTGACACTTGGGACCAATCCAAACTCCACGATATCATCAGCCACCAACGTCGATTTTGGCTTCAGCCGTGTTTCTTCCCGTCCGATCACTTTGGATGGGGGCACTTTGGAGTTCATCGGTAGCAGCTCTGCCACCACGTCCGAGGTCATCAATTCAGGCAGAATCACCTTTGCATCTGGGGCAAGTGTTCTTTCACTAACCCCTGGCGCAGGGCAGACCATCCAGTTGACCTTCAATGGCACGGACAACAATCTTGGACGTAGTGGCACCGGCACCGGCCTGGTTATCGCACCTGGACTTGGGGGTACCTTTGGACAGGCCGGAACCAGCACGATCAATTTCACCACCACCGTCTCTGATGCTACCGGGCAGGGTGGGGCTGTGAATACAACCAACCGGGCTATCCTTCCGTGGTTGCTTGCCAGCAATGGCACCACGACGACTTTCGCGGCAAGATCTGCGGCTGGAAGCACGTCTGCCGGGATCCAGTTGCTTGGGGCCTCGGATGTCTCAAGTTCAATTGCCAACAACGTCAATCTACTGACTGCCAGTG
>JBKCXA010000429.1:0-2500 GCA_046316935.1 Prosthecobacter sp. | reverse complement strand
GATCTCGGTGATGACGATCTGCTCACGGTTGCCGTTTTCGACGATTTCCGCCTGACCGCGGATGCGCACGCTGCCGTGGCCGGTTTCCATGTATTCACGGATGCCCGTCGTGCCCATGATGGTGCATCCCGTTGGGAAATCGGGTCCCTTGATGTGCGCCATCAGCTCAGGCGTGGTGATCGCCGGATTGTCGATCTGCGCACAAACGGCATCGACGACCTCGCCGAGGTTGTGCGGCGGCATATTGGTCGCCATGCCGACCGCGATGCCAGTGCCGCCATTGACGAGCAGATTTGGAAACGCCGCCGGGAAGACCGTCGGCTCGGTCAGTCGTTCGTCGTAGTTCGGGACGAAATCGACCGTGTCCTTGTCCATGTCCTGCATCAAAGCGCCGCCGAGGTGCGTCATGCGGGCTTCCGTATAACGCATGGCCGCCGGAGGATCGCCTTCCACGCTGCCGAAGTTCCCCTGCGGATCGATCAAGGTCTCCCGCATGGCCCATTCCTGCCCCATGTGGACGAGCGTCGGGTAAATGACCGCCTCACCATGCGGATGGTAGTTACCCGAAGTGTCACCCGCGATCTTCGCGCACTTCACATGCTTCTTCGGCGGGTAGAGCGACAGCTCATGCATCGCGTAAAGAATGCGGCGCTGCGAGGGCTTGAGGCCATCTCGCACATCCGGCAAAGCGCGGGAGATGATGACGGACATCGAGTAGTCGAGGAAGCTGTTCTTCACTTCGTCGGCGACCGAGATGGGGCGTGTGTTGGAGTCTTGCATGAAGGGAGCAGTGAGAAGATGAGGCGGGATGCGGGTCAAAATGCGGCGGAGCCGCAGTCAAGAAGTCAAGGATTGGTCAAGCGGGCGGGATCGTGGCTGGCGAGGAATTCCTCGAGGGGTGGAAGCTCGACCTCGGTTTCGGAGGATTCCTCACGGAGGACGTTATCTGAGATGCGCCCGAGAGAGTGAATGTAGTTGTCGAGCTGTCGGCGGAGAGCTTCGAGACGGAGAGCAAGATCATCAGCAGCGCCTGGATTCAGAAGTTGGCGGCTCAATGCTTTTTCGAGCCAGGTCTGTGTCTCCCGAAGCGAGCCTCGGGCGTAGCAGCAAAACTTGGCGTTCTCTTTGAAGGAGTAGCGCCCATACCCCTCCGATATGTTTGCGGCGATGGAGTCAGCCGAACGAATCCATTGCAAGCCAATCGTCTGCTTCGCCAGCCACTCCCAGCCCCCGGTGATCGACCACACGTCTTCCCCAACTCGCATGGCGAGCTGATAGACTCTCAATTCATGTAGATCGACCGTTCCCATAACAACTCTTGACCATTCTTGACAACTTCTTGACCCCTTGACGGCATTCACACGTCGAGGTTCCGCACATTCAGCGCATTCTCCTCGATGAAGTGCTTCCGAGGCTCGACGACGTCACCCATGAGAATGGTGAAGATGCGTTCGGCTTCGTGGGCATTGCTTTCGTCGAGCTTGATCTGGAGCAGCGTGCGCTTGTTCGGGTCCATGGTGGTCTCGAAGAGCTGTTTGGCGTTCATTTCACCGAGACCTTTGAAGCGCTTGATCTCCATGCCGCGTTTGCCGATCTCCATGACCTTGTCGAGGATGCCGGGGATGCTGAAAACGGGGTGAATCTTCGCGTTGTCGCCATCGCCTTCGATGACTTCGAAGAGCGGCTTGTCCTGGCTGCTGAAGTGATCGACGTGCAGGCCGAGCTCATCGAGCTGCTTGAAGCGGGCCTTCATGCCATGGGCCTCGTGGACCTCGATCAAACGGGCGCGGCGGGTTTGCTTCGGGGCGGCGCCGTTGGCGGGATCGACCTCCGGTTTGCCAAAGAGATGCAGATCCGCGTTTTCGCGGGCGAAATTGGCCAGCGTGTCGCGGTCGAGGAGGTATTTGACATGCACCTCGTTGCCTTCGCGGATGATGACGAGGTAGTGAGGCAGCTCGGCGGTTTCGTTGTTGCGATGCTGGAGGTAGGTTTCGAAATCCGCGCCGTGACGACGGATGATGTCGGCGAATTTGGAAACGGGGACGAGCAGACTGAGGATTTGCTTCAGCTTGTCAGACTCGACCTTCGAGTTGTCGGCGAGATTGCGCAGCGTGATTTCACCGGAGCCGAGTTCGAGGAGGATGGCGTCCATTTCCTCGTCATTTTGCACATACTCTTCGCGCTTTTTGCGCGTCACCTGATACAGCGGCGGCTGGGCGACATAAATGTGGCCGCGTTTCACCAACTCCGGCATCTGACGGAAAAAGAAGGTCAGCAGCAGCGTGCGGATGTGGCTGCCGTCCACATCAGCATCGGTCATGATGATGATTTTGTGGTAGCGGAGCTTTTCGAGATTGAAGCTGCCCTCCACCTCGCTGTCGCCACCAATGCCGGTGCCGATGGCGGTGATCATGGTTTGGATTTCCTTGTTCGCGAGCACCTTCTCCAGGCGGGCCTTCTCGGTATTGATGAGCTTTCCACGCAGCGGCAGGATGGCCTG
>JBKCXA010000428.1:0-3389 GCA_046316935.1 Prosthecobacter sp. | reverse complement strand
GCGGGCACGCTTCCGGCCGGCCTCACGCTCAATTCGACCTCTGGTGTGAGCTCCGGCACGCCAACAACCTCGAATAGTGCCGGAACAAGCATCACGATCACCGCCACCGACTCACTCGGCTGCACGGGCTCGCGTCCGCTGACCTTGAAGATCTGCCCGGTGGTCGCCTTGGGCACCATCACGACCACAGGCACGGTTGGCACGGCTTACACGCAAACCACCACAGCAAGCGGTGGAGCCACGCCATACACTTACGCCGTCACCACCGGCACACTGCCTGGTGGCCTCACACTCAATGCGAGCACCGGTGTGATCAGCGGCACGCCGAATGTTGAAATCAGCTCCACGGTCACCATCACGGCCACGGATGCCAATGGCTGCCCCGGCACACGCAGCTACACGCTGGCCATGAGCTGCCCGCCGATCACCGTGAACCCGGCTTCGGTGCCTGTGGGCCTGGTGGGCAGTGCTTACACTTCGACGACCTTTAGCGCCACGGGCGGCACCGCACCGTATCAATACACCGTCGTCGCTGGCACTTTGCCCGCAGGATTGACGCTGACGACGGCTGGTGTCCTCAGTGGCACGCCGACAGCCTCGAACGGTGCTGGTGTGTCGATCACGGTGCAGGCTCGCGATGCCTTTAACTGCCTTGGCACGCGTGCTTACACGATCAAGATCTGCCCGGTCATCAGTCTCAATCCAGCCTCGTTTGTCACGCCGCTGGTCGGTCGCCCCTACAGCGACACGGTGACGGCGGCGGGTGGAGCCACGCCGTATGTGTATGCGATCGTCTCTGGTTCACTTCCTGCCGGTTTGAGCCTGAACACGAGCACGGGCGTGATCAGCGGCGCGGCCACCAGCACCACCGCGGCCACCTTCACCCTCCAGGCCACGGATGCGAATGCCTGCACCGGCACCCGTGCCTACACGCTCACGCCCGCTTCGGCGGACTTCGGTGACTATCCGCCCTTCGCCGCCGCGGCGCAGGCTATCAGCAGCGGCATCTACATCCATCACGGCGCCACCGCGGTGGCCACCGACGGTGAAACCGCGCCTCCGACTGCGGGCACGGCGACAGCGGATGACACCACCGGCTCTGACGATGAAAACCTGAACATCCCTGTCGTGCTCACCGGGCTCTCGCCGACGGCGCAGCCGCGTTTTGTCATTCCCGTGACACTCACCGGCGTCAGCAATGGTCGCATCGGTGTGTGGATCGACTGGAATGGCGACACCGACGTGCTCGACACGAACGAAACCGTCACGCTGAGCACCGCGAACCTCGTCAGCGGCGCGAACAGCATCACCGCCACGCTCAATCCGCCCGCAGGCACCACCACCGGCACGAAGTATCTTCGCGTGCGTGTCACCGAGGGCACCACCGTCCCCACCTTCAGCGGCGAGTCTCCGCTTCGTGGGGAAGTCGAAGATCATCCGGTGGTCGTCAGCGACCAGATCGTGATGTACGCGATGAATTTGAAGGAGAACTCCGGTCTCATGGCGGCGAACTCGCCAGTGCCCTGGAACTACCGCTCCGCCACCTGCATCACGCCGCAGAACCTCCAGCTCTTCAATACCAACAACGGCATCGGCACCAGCGATGACCAGTATGGCGAAGGCCCGCTGTATCCGAACGTCGTCGTCAGCGGCGGCAGCTTCGGACGCTGCACCTCCGGCTGGGACGCCACCTTCAACAACGCCCTCACCACGGCCCGCACGAGCCTGACGCCGGTGGCACGCACCGCGCCTTTCACGCTCACCTTCGGCGGCATGGATGCCGGCACAGCGATCACCGGCTTCACGCTCGATGTGACACGTGAGGCCACCACCTCGCCGCTCAATGCGCAGATCTTCCTCACCTGGCATGACGGTACCGCCTTCCGCACCGCCCGCACCGCCGCCGTCAGTCTCGAGAACATCCTTTCGCCCTTCAGCCCGCCCACGCCGGTGTCGAACTGGCAGTCGCTGCACTTCCCTGGCTTCACCCAGGGTGATCCGCTGCCCACGGGCACCGCGCTTTCCTCCGAGACCTTCCTGTGCGAAGTGTACTTCTGGGGTGGCAGCGGTGGCCGTCTGGAGGTCGATAACTTCTCCCTGCTCGGCACCACCGTCTGTGCCGTCAATGACATGGGCGACTGGGCGCACGCGACGAATGCCGCCGGAGCCGCCACGACGACCACCACCAGCATCGCAAACTCCAACCTGCGCCTCGGAGCCAGCGTGGACGTGGAGGCTGTCGTCACCGCCGGTGCTTCCGCCAATGCGGACGACCTCACGAACACCGGCAGCGCCGATGACGAAGACGGCGTGACCGTTCCAGCCAGCATCACTCAAAACGCGAGCGCCACAGTCTCCGCCTCCGTCTTCAACAACAGTGGTGCTCCCGCTTACCTGAATGCCTGGATCGACTTCAACAACGACGGCGTCTTCAACGACACGCTGCTCTCCAGCGGTGGTGAACGCCTCGAAGCCGCACGGGCCATCGCCACCGGTGCCTCGGCCACGACTCAAAACATCACCTTCACCGTGCCGCTGGTCTCCAGCCCTGGAGCCGGACGCGGCGTGCGTGTGCGTCTCACCAATCAAGCCGTCACGGGTCCGACGGGGGCCGTGGGCACGGGTGAAATCGAAGACTACATCGTGAGCATCACATGCCCCACGATCACGCTCACCGCGCCACCGCTCGCAGCCGCCACCGTGGGCACCGCCTACTCGCAAAGCATCACCGCTGCGGGAGGTCGCGCACCTTACACCTATGCGGTGACCACCGGCACGCTTCCGGCGGGTTTGAGCCTCAACACGAGCACCGGAGCCATCACCGGCACGCCGGCGAATACCACGAGCCAGACCTTCACCATCACCGCCACGGATGCGAATGCCTGCACGGGAGCCCGCAGCTACACCATCGCTCCTGTCTGCCCCACCATCACGCTGACTCCGATCATCCTGCTGAACGGCACCGTCGGGGTGGCCTACTCGCAGACGCTCACCGCCGCCGGTGGCACCGCGCCTTACAGCTTCACGCTGACGAGCGGCACGCTGCCTGCCGGACTCACCCTGAGTGCCGGCGGTGTCCTCAGCGGCACGCCGACCGCCGCCAATGGGGCGGGCACGCCGCTCACCTTCCGTGTCACGGATGCTTATGGATGCACGGGCACGCGTTCGATGACGCTGAAGATCTGCCCGGTGGTCACCCTGGCCTCGCTGAGCACTAGCGCCACGGTGGGCGGTGCTTACTCGTCGAGCGTCGCGGCCTCCGGCGGTGTCGCTCCCTATGTGTATGCGGTGACCAGCGGCACGCTGCCAGTGGGCTTGAGCCTCAACACGACCACGGGAGCTGTCACCGGCACGCCGACGAGCACTGCCACACGCACTTTCACCATCAC
>JBKCXA010000427.1:0-10778 GCA_046316935.1 Prosthecobacter sp. | reverse complement strand
AGCCTTGCTTCGGGCTGAACAAAAAGGCCATGGCGAACACAAACGAGCCCGCGAGCACCATGAAGGGTCCGGTGGGCAAATTCGAGCCGAGGAAGGACAAGAAGGCTCCGAAGGCCGCCGTGGCAATGCCGATGACGGCGGAGAGGATGAGCACGCGATGCATGCGATCCGTCAACAGGCACGCGGTGGCCGGTGGAATGATGAGCATGGCCGAAACGAGCACCACGCCGACTGCCTGCATGGCCGTGACGACCGCGAAGGAGATGAGCAGCATCATCGCGTGATGCAAAAAGCCCATCGGCAGGCCCAAACTCTCACCAAAGGCCCGATGAAAGCTCAGCGTGAGCAGACCGCGATAGCCCACGGTGACGAAAAGCAGCGTGATGCCGGCGGTGACGGCCATGAGCGCGATGTCGTTGCCATTCATCGCGGCGGCCTGACCGAAGAGGAACTTGTCGATGCCGCTTTTGTTGCCGCTGGGCAGTCTTTGAATCATGCCGATGAGGCAGATGCCGATGGCGTAGAACGACGAGAGCACCAAACCCATCGCCGCGTCCTCTTTGAGCCGCGTCGTGCGCGTGATGGCACTCACCGTGAGCATCGAAAGGCCACCGACGAGCGTCGCACCGATCAAAATAGCCAGCGGGTCTTTGGTGTTGTTCCAGAGAAAACCCAGCGCGATGCCTGGAAGCACCGCGTGCGAGAGTGTGTCACCCACAAGCGACATGCGCCGCACGACAACGAAGCCACCGAGTAGGCCGCAGTTCAATCCGAGCAGGATGCAGCCGAGCAACGCGAGACGCAGTGATGGATCGCTGAAGGTGAAGAAACGAAGGGCTTGCTCGGTGATCGAGGTTTCCGTCAGATCTCCGATTCGTGCGGCGTGAGCCATGCTTGGCAGCAAAAGCCAAATGACCGGCAAAATGGCGTTCTTTGAAAATCTCACGCAAAGGCGCAAAGGCGCAAAGGTTCGGAGAATCTCTTCTTTGCGCCTTTGCGCCTTTGCGTGAGACCTCATGGCATCCCTTCTCCTTTCGCTGCTTTCGCGGCGACATCGCTCAAGATGGTCAGACGGCCGCCGTAGGTCTTCTGAAGCTGCTCGACGGTGAAAACGTCCCCGGTTTTGCCGAAAGCGACCAATCGCATGTTCAGGAGCAGCAGGTGATCGAAGTACTCCTTCGCCGTGGTGAGATCGTGGTGGACGACGAGGATGGTTTTGCCTTGGGACTGGAGGTCTTGGAGCAGCGTGACGATGGCGCGTTCCGTGGTGGCATCGACACCGGCGAAGGGCTCGTCCATGAGGTAGAGATCGCTCTGCTGCGCGAGGGCACGGGCGAGGAAGACACGCTGCTGCTGGCCGCCGCTGAGGTTGGCGATCTGGCGGTTGCGAAACGGCAGCATGCCGACCTTGTCGAGACTCTCCTCGGCGATTTTTTGGTCCTCTTTCGTCACGCGACGCAGCCAGCCGCGGCGGCCGTAGCGGCCCATGAGCACGACATCCATCACATTGACCGGGAAGTCCCAATCGACCTGCTCCCTTTGCGGCACATAGCCGACGCGGTGGCGGTTTTTCTCAAAGGACTCGCCAAAGATCTGCACCCAGCCGCTGCTGGCCGGTGTGAGGCCCATGATGGCGCGGATCATGGTGCTTTTGCCCGCGCCATTCGGCCCGATGATGCCCACGAGGGCTCCCTGCGGCACCTGAACATCCACGCCGTAAAGCACCGGCTTTTTGGCGTAGCTGACCGTGAGGTCGTGGAGTTCGAGGGCAGGGGACACGCCCCATTCTTAGCCCAGGCTAACTTTTGCCGCAAGGCGCAAGCTTGTAGTCCTGAGGCCACGGAAGGCTGCTCAGAAGCGCCAGCTGAGGCCGACGAAGGGATTGAAGGCTTCTTCGCCACGGAAGAACCAGTTCGCACCGGCATCGAAGATCA
Source organism: Prosthecobacter sp. (assembly GCA_046316935.1). Taxonomy (GTDB): domain Bacteria; phylum Verrucomicrobiota; class Verrucomicrobiia; order Verrucomicrobiales; family Verrucomicrobiaceae; genus Prosthecobacter. The sequence continues at coordinate 8,844 of JBKCXA010000427.1, read as the reverse complement.
CATTCGGTGTGATGGAGTACATGAAACCGGCATCGAAGGAGGTCTGCCAGTAGCGTTCGCTATCGACCCTGTTCTGACCGTAGATTTCCCCATACACGGTGAAGGAATCGGTCACCTCGTAGCCAAGCACGGCCGTGGCGGTGGGGCTGAAATGGAGGGTGTCATCGCTGTCACCCAAGATCTGGCTGTAGATGGTGTTGCCGAGGGTGAAGCCGCCGCCGAGGTCGATCTCGGAGTTGATGGACATGCCGCCTTCCCACAAGTCGTTACCGATCCTGTGCTTCGCCGTCGGGATCTTCACGAAGGGAACCACCGACATGGCCCAAGGGCCGCCGTCATTGCCGAAGAGGTTGAATTTCACCCGGGCAACGAGGTCGTTCACACCTTCACGGGCAAAGCCATCCTCGCCTAGGTCCGGGTTGCCCTTATAGCGCTGTTCGGTCCAGGGTTGCCAGATGAGCTGGACGTCGATGTTGTTCGTGAGGCCGTATTTGGCGTTCACCTCGCCCCAGATGAAGGTCTCGTTGCGATGGTCGGTGTCCATGCGGCGTGAGTAGTTGAACAAGCCGGTTTCGAACTGCCACCAGCCCTTCGGCACCGTGAAAACCCCGTCTGTCTGGTCCGGGCGGTCCGTGGCCATGGGGCGCACGTTTTCAGCTTTGCTGCCCTTGTATTCGACCGGGTCGGCCGCGAAGGCGGTCGATGTCAGGCAAGTGGTCAGGGTGAGCAGAACGGCGGTGATTTTCATATCGAGCTGAGTTGAAGATAAGGAGGACCAAAAATTTCAGCCCGGCTCAAGGGATCGTCAATTCCAAAATATGGAAATTGCATTGAATGGGTAAAATTAAAATCTCCAGCTAACTCCAACGAACGGGTTCAGCGCGCACTCCCCTCTGAAAAACCAGTTCACTCCGGCATCGAACTGGAGGTTATCCGTTATGAGGAAGGTGATGCCGCCGTCCAGCGAGGTCTGCCAGTAGCGCTCCTCATCCATCCGCCAGGCGCTGAATACCTCGACGTAAACGCCCACCCGATCCGTCGCTGCCCAGCCGAGAACGGCCGAGATCGTGGGCTCAAAGTAGTGGTCATTGTCGAGGTTCACCGCCTGGTTCAGGAAAAGGCTGGAGCCAACGCTGAAGCCGCCACCGAGGTCGAGGGCTTGGTTGATGCCCAGACCGAATTCCCACATGTTGTTGCCGAGAGTGGGTTCTGCCAAGGGGGCCTTTACCCAGGGCATCAGGGACAGCGCATAGGCCCCCTCGTCGTTGCCCACGACATTCCATTTCGCCCGGAAGAACACATCGCCGTGCCCCTCCGCCTCGTCGATGACCTGGCCTCCGGCGTCCTTATGTCGATGGCGGACATGCGGCACCCAGATGGCCTGCAAATCCACATCCTGGGCAATGCCATACTTCAGGTTCACCTCGGCGTAGTTCGTGATTTCCGTGCGCTCCTCGGTGTTCAGACGGCTGGAGTGGGATAAGAGCCCGCTCTCGATCTGAAACCATCCCTTAGGCACCGTGTAGGCTCCTTCGGTCTGGTCCGGGCGGTCCGTGGTCATCGGGCGAACCTTTTCACGGCGGGTTTCCATGATTTCCGCCGCCGTCGCGACACCGCCAAACATCGTCACAAGCAGCAGAGCCCTCATTTCAGTGCCTCCACGATGGTGCTGACGTTGAAGCGGAGCATCTGCTCGTAAGTTTGCCCGGCTCCGAGAGCATCGGAGAAGAGTTCGCCGCCGATCTTTGCGCCACTGTCCTTCGCGATGCGCTCGATGGTGGCATGAGGCACGCTGCTTTCGACGAAGATGGCCTTTACGCCCTTCGCCTTGATGAAATCGACCGTCTTCGCCACATCAGCGAGACCAGCCTCGCTGACCGTCGAGATGCCCTGCACACCCACCACCTGGAAACCATAGGCGCGGCCGAAGTAGTTGAAGGCATCATGGCTCGTGATGAGCACGCGACGCTCTGCGGGGATTTTCGAGGCTTCCGTCTTTGCCCAGTCGTGGAGGGCCAGTGTCGATGCCTTCCACTGAAGGCCTCGTTGGGCAAAGATGCCGGCTTTCTCCGGCAATACACGGCTGAGGCCTTCGATGACGGGTTCGAGGCACTTCGACCACAGTTGAGCATCGCCCCAGACATGCGGATCAGCATGCGCGGCACCTTCCGGATGGATTAAATCGGCGTCGCCGAGCTTTGCGGTCACTGCGTGCACCTCTCGACCCTGCGTAGCGAGACGGTCAAGCAGCTCACTCATGCGGCCCTCCAGCATCAGGCCGTTGTAAAAGATCGCCTTGGCCGTGCCGAGCTTTTGCGCGTCCTCCGCGGAGGGTTTGTAAAGATGCGGATCGACACCGGGACCCATCAGCGCCGTCAGCGCGATGTCATCGCCGCCGATCGTCCGAACCATGTCCGCGATCATCGTGGTGGTGGCGACGACGGAGGGCTTGCCGTGCGTGTCACCTGCCGCTGGGCCGGGGCCGCAGGCATTCAGCCCGAGGAGGGCGAAGAGCGCGAGAACGATGGGTTTGAAGGGGATCATGGTGTTGTTGTTAGTCTAGGCTAACTTTCTTGGCAAGGGTGAATCTTGTTCCCCTAGGCGAACATGCCCCCCCTCGCAAGCATCGCACAAACTTCGCCAAGATATCCGCCACCTTGCTGGTGTTAAGTAGGGCGATGATTCCTCGCTCCATCAACTGGCTCGCCCTCCTCCTGGCGGCTTTCACCATGCTCTCCGTGAGCGTGGAAAGCTGCGTGGGGGCGAAAGTCGTGATCGAGGGGGACCAGCCGCATGCCCTCGTGTCGCAGGACGACCAGCAGGCCCTCGGCAAGGCTGCCTGGACGGCGAGCGTCCCTGATTTTGTCTGCCCGGACCTGCCCCACTTGCTCATCTCGGAGCACGACACCTGCCGTGGTGAGGCTTTGACATCCACTAGGGCCATCCAGCAAGCTCCCGCCGGGCTTCGTCGGCATCGCTGGCTGTGCATGGAGCGCTGTTGAGCGTTTGACGACGCATCAACCCCACGCGGCGGCGGGCATTCACAGGATCACCCGGGCCTGCCAAGCCGTGTGCCCGAGATTCTCTCCTACCGGGAGATCCATGTCTTCCTCCCCACGCTTTATGAAAACACTTTTCTTTCTCACCTGCTTCCTTGTCACCACCCTGTCCTTCGCCGACACCGGGCACCTCACCCTCCATGTCGAAGTCGAGAGCGAACGCGGCTCCAAAGACACCGACAAAAACGAAAAAACACCCGATGAAAGCCGCTCGCACTGGCTGGTCGTCAATGTCTCAAACATGTCTCACAACAAATTGGAAGGGCTCACGCTCAAGTGGGCGCTCTACGCCGATGATTTGAAGCGCGGAACCGATGCCATCGTCGTCCAAAAAGAAGGCGAGGAGAAGCTCGGCGTCGATGCAGGTCAGTTTGTCGAGGTGACTACCCCCCAAGTGTTGTTTGAATGGATTCCCCAGCATGCGGAGCGCACCGGCACCGGCCGCCGGTCCCGCGCCAAAAAGGTCGATGAGACCGGCCACCGCTATCACGGGTATGCCGTGCAGGTATTGCAGGACGGCGTGGTGATTGGCGAGGCCTACAGCCATCGCTCACTGCAAAAAGCCGAATGATGAAAGGCTGTTTCCTCGTTAAAGCCATCCCACGCGCACCATGACCCATCGCAGCCAGCCTCAAGCCCGCACGCCGTTTGCACGGATCGTGCATGCGCTGCTGCTGCTCGCGTGGCTGCTGTCCTCACAGGGCGTCGCCCCCGCCATGGTGCTCGCCGTGGCCACGATGGATGGCGATCACGCGGTCAAGGTCGGGGCCTCTCCCCAAGGGGATGTCACCGTGGTGCTCGCCCATGCCGACTCGGCGATTCGCGAGCATGACCCGCTCTGCGCCCTCATCGTCGCGTTTGCGGAAACTTCCTCGGAGGCGGACGCCGATCACGTGTTGTCCTTCAAGGCCGTCGAGGACGCCTCACGTCGTGTTTTGGAGGATCTCACGATCATCGATCTTTCGGTGCCGTTGGTTCCGCTTCCGATCAACTTGCCTGTGATGGCTCCGCCAGTGCTCCTCAAACAGGGCACGCTGGCTCCCGCATGGTCCCCCGGCCTCGAGCTGAAGGCTGGGAAGACGGTCATGCTCTGCTGAGGCACCGCCTCGAGCCCCCGTGTCTGCCGCAGGCAGATCGACCAACGCCCGTGCCCGGCACGTGCGCATACCGAAATCTCATTCAAACAACGCGCCATGAAACCAATCTTCCTTTCCCTCTGCCTTCTCACTTCCTCGGCCCTCGCCGACCCCTTCAGCGTCAATTCACTCGTCCAGAAAGCCCTCGCCACGCACCCAGAGCTTCGTTTTTACGAGGCGCAGATCGATGTCGCCTCCGCTGGCAAAACCAAGGCCGGAGAAATCAAAAACCCCGATCTCATGACCGGCGTCGGCAACTGGCGCGTGCGTGACCTCGCCACCAACAACGTCACCGATGGCCCCACCTGGGCGGTGCAGCTCACGCAGACCTTTGAGTGGCCCGGACGCCTCTCGCTGCGCAAAGCCATCGCTCAAAAAGACATCGAGCTCGCGCAGCTCGGCCTCGACCAGTTTCGCGCCGCGCTCGCGGCCAAGGTGCGCACCATCTCGTGGAAGATGCTCGCTGCGCAGGAGAAGACCAAAGCCGCCGATGAAGTCGCGAAACGCTTCCAATCGCTCGCCGAGGTTCTTTTGCAGCGCGATCCGGCTGGCGCGGCTCCGCGTTTGGAGGCACGCATCATTCAAGCGAGCGCCCTCACCCTCGGCGCAGAGGCCACTTTGGCCCGCAATGAGCTCGCCGCGGCCCGGTTCGAGCTGAACCAGCTCCTCGGCGAAAAAGCCGAGCATCCGCTCGAGCTGAAAATGGAGAACCTCACGCTCAATCCGCCTCCCGCGCTCGAATCCCTGCTCGTGAACGCACGCAAAAAGAACTTCGACCTTCGCGCCCGCATCATCGATGTGCAGCAGCAGGGTTATGAGGTGAAACTCGCTGAAAACGAGCGCTGGCCGTCCATCACCGTGCAGCCCTACATCCAGCGTCAGCAAAACGAGACGCGTGAGACTCAGGTCGGCATCGGCGTGTCCATCCCGCTGCCGCTTTGGAACCGCAACAAGGGCGCCATCGACGCCGCGAAGGCGAAGGAGGTGCAGGCCGAGGTCATGCTCACCGCGCAGATGCGCCAGCTCGAGCGCGATGTCGCCGCGCAGGCCGGTCATTACAAGATCCACGTTGAAGAGCTCGCCAAATGGCCTGCCGACACGCTCGACAGCTTCCGCAAAGCCGCCGCCGAGGCCGATGAGCACTACCGCCTCGGCGCACTGCCGCTCTCGACCTACACCGAGCTTCAGCGCCAGTACATTGACAGCGTCAAAGCCGTCCTCGAATCCCAGCTCGGTGCCGTCGATGCACGTCTCCAGCTTGAGCAGCTCACCGGAGTAAAACTTCAGTAATCCTCCTCTTCCTCCTACTCTTCCTCCCCCGACGAACGGCTTTCAGCCTCCATTCCGGGAGGAGGAGTAAGAGGAAGAGTAGGAGGAAGATTCTGAAACCTAGCCTTTTGCCTTTATGCTCAATTTCCTTCTCGAATTCTCTGTCCGGCAGCGCGCGCTCGTGCTGCTCGGTGCGTTCTGCCTGCTCGGCGGAGGGTTGTATTCACTCATGCATCTGCCCATCGATGCGGTGCCGGATCTCACCGGCCCGCAGGTGCAGGTGAACGTCGCCGTGCCCGCTCTCGCGCCTGAAGAATCGGAGCGTGCGGTCACACGGCCCATCGAAATGGCGCTCAGCGGCATGCCCGGCGTGCTCGACTCGCGTTCCATCACCAAATTCGGCCTCAGCCAGGTCACCGTCGAGTTTGAGGACGGCACGGACATCTTCCGCGCACGCCAGCTCGTCACGGAACGCCTCACCGCCGTCATGCAGGATCTGCCGCCCGGCAGCGAGCTCAGCCTCGCGCCGATCAGCACCGGCCTCGGCGAGATCTTCTACTACACCTTGCATTGGAAGAAGGATGCCAAGGAGAAGCCCGCGGATGAACGCGAAGGCCTCATGCGCCTTTGGGAAACGCACGAGTACATCGTGAAGCCTATGCTGCGCACCGTGCAGGGCGTTGCCGAGATCAACAGCAACGGCGGCCATCAACGCCAGGTCACCGTCGAGCCTATGCTCGACAAGCTCAAGGCTGCCAACATGACCGTTGGCGAACTCGCCGACATCATTCGCGGCAATGTCGAAAACGCCGGCGGTGGCATCATCAACCGTGATGGCGAACAGCTCACCATCCGCAGCGTCGGCCGCGTGAGCACCGCGGAGGAAATCGCCAAGCTGCCCATCAAATTCGGTGCCGCCGTGCAGCCGATGAAGGTCGAAGACGTCGCGAAAGTGCAATGGGGAGCCGGATTCCGCGGCGGCGCGGCCACGATGGATGGCGAGGAGGTCGTGCTCGGCACCGTCATGATGCTCATGGGGCAAAACGCCCGCACCGTCTGCCATCGCGTGGCACCGCGACTCGAGGAAGTGCGCGGAAAACTCCCGCCGGGCATGGATGTGACCATCGTTTATGAGCGTAGCGACCTCGTCGAGGCCACGGTGAGCACGGTGGAGAAAAATCTCGTCGAAGGTGCCATCCTCGTCGTCGTCGTGCTCCTTGTGCTGCTGGGGAACTGGCGTGCGGCGCTCATCGTCGCGCTCGCCATCCCGCTTTCGTTCCTCTTTGCCATCAGCGGCATGGTGCAGGGCGGATGGTCCGGCAATCTCATGAGCCTTGGAGCAGTCGATTTCGGTCTCATCATCGACGGCGCGGTCGTCATGGTCGAAAACATCGTCCGCAGGCTCGGCATCAAACAACACCACCTCGGTCGCGTTTTGACGCGCGAGGAGCGCTCACGCGAAGTTTTGGCCGCGAGCAAGCAAATGGCCTCGCCGATGTTTTTCGGCGTTTTGATCATCACCATCGTCTATCTGCCCATTTTGACGCTCACCGGCATCGAAGGGAAAATGTTCCGCCCAATGGCGGTGACGGTCATTTTCGCTCTCGCAGGCGCTTTGCTGCTCGCGCTGACTTTGATGCCCGCCATGTGCTCGTTCTTCCTTGGCGGAAACATCGCCGAAAAGGAAAATTTCATCATCAAAGGCCTCAACGCCATCTTCCAGCCGCTGCTGCGCATCTCGATGAAGCTCCGCTGGCTCGTCGTGCTCTGCGCGGTCGGCTTCTTCGCTTTCTGCGGCTGGAAATTCACCACGCTCGGTGCCGAGTTCGTGCCGAAACTCGATGAAGGCAGCATCGCCGCCATGATTTACCGCAAAGTCGGCATGAACCTCAAGGAGTCGCTCCACGAAGACCTCGAGCTCGGCAAAATGGTGCGCGAGAAATTCCCCATGGTGACGCGCTTCTTCACCCGCAGCGGCACCAGCGAGGTGGCCACCGACCCCATGCCGCCGAACGAGACCGACTTCTACGTCTTCTACAAACCGCTCAGCGAATGGCCCAAAGGCCCCGGCCTGCCGACAACGAAAGAAGAGCTCATGGCCGCCATCGAAGAAGAAGCCCTGCGCGAGCATGAAGGCCAGACGATCGAGTTCGGTCAGCCCATTGAAACGCGCTTCAACGAGATGATGGAAGGCACGAAGGCCGAGCTTGCCGTGCGCATCTACGGCACGGAATTCGACACGCTCGAAAAACTCGCCAACCAGGTCAAAGACATCATCAACGATACGCCCGGCGGCGAGGCCGAGCTCGAAACCGACGGCCGTCCGAGCACCGTCGTGCTCCAGGTGAAGCGTGATGTGCTCACCAAATACAACGTGCCACTCTCCGAAGTGAACCGCGCCGTCTCCGCCGGTCTCGGCGGCGAGGTCGCCGGTCAGGTCGTCGAAGGCAACCGCAAGCGCGACATCGTCGTGCGTCTTCCTGAAGAAGATCGCTCCAAGGAAGAGATGATGAAATCACTGCCACTGCGTGTCGGTGATTACGGCATGATCCCGCTGGGCGATGCCGTGGACATCCGCACCGAAAAAGCCGTCGATCCCATCCGCCACAGCCGCACGCAGCGCCGAGCTGCCTTGCTCGTCGGCGTCAAAGGCCGCGACATGGAAGGCTTTGTCAACGAAGCCACCGCCCGCATCAAAAAGGAGGTCAAATTCCCCGAAGGCTACGACTTCGAGTTCGGCGGCACCTTTGAGAACCTCCAGGAAGCCCGCGCCCGTCTCGCCATCGTCGTGCCGACGGCCTTGGTGCTCATCTTGATGCTCATCTTCTTCGCCTTTGGCAGCGTGCGGCAGACCCTACTCGTCGCCACCGGCATCCCGCTCGCCTTGACCGGCGGCATCATCGCCCTCGGCCTGCGCGGCATGCCTTTCAGCATCACCGCTGCCGTCGGATTCATCGCCCTGAGCGGCGTCGCCGTGCTCAACGGCCTCGTGCTCGTGAACTACTTCAACGAACTGCGCGAGGAAGGCATGAACGTCCGCGATGCCGTGCTCAACGGCGTCGCCACGCGACTGCGCCCCGTGATGATGACCGCCCTCGTCGCGGCCCTCGGTTTCGTGCCCATGGCCCTCGCCCACGGTGCCGGCGCGGAAGTCCAACGCCCCCTCGCCACCGTCGTCATCGGCGGCATCATCAGCTCCACGATCCTCACACTGATCCTGCTGCCGGTGCTTTACGACTGGATCGAGCGGGCGGTGAAGCGTGACGAGGACGCCGCTTAGTGCATGTAGCGCCGGGCGCTACACGACGCCCGGCACTCAGTGGAGATGCGTTGTCTTGATTTTCTCAAAACTGGAGATCACTACCTTGGGCACCTTCCTG
>JBKCXA010000426.1:0-13165 GCA_046316935.1 Prosthecobacter sp. | reverse complement strand
GGCGGGGCTGCCGCCGAGGCCACCATTGACGAGGGTGAAATTCGCCGCCGTCAGTCCCGAGACGGGCACGTCAAAGATGACCTGCCAACTGAGGAAGGCCGCACTTTGAATGCTACCTGCGGTAAGAGACAGAGTCTGCACAGCCGCATCCGGGCGCTCGACAGGCGTGGTGGTGGGATTGGTGGTGCCTGCAAAGGCGGGATCATCGGTGAGGATGGAGGTGAAGTTGCTGCCGCTGACGGTGCCCTGGCTGCTGATGAGCTGGGTATTGGCCGGATCATTCACCAAGACGGTGCCGACGATGGTCACGCTCTTACCAGCGGGCAGGGTGCCGATGTTGATGGTGGCTCCGAGGAAGCGGGTGACTTCGTCGTTGCTCACGCTGGCTCCGAGGGCCTGATTTTTCACCGGGAGACGGCGCTCGCCGCGGGTGAGGTAGCCATACATGATGCTGGACCGGTCGCGGAGGTCGTAGCTGTCCGGCAGGCCGAGGCGGTGGCCGATTTCGTGCATGAGGGTCGTGAGGAGATCGACGCCCTGGATTCCTGAATCCTGATTCCTGAGTCCTGATTCAAATTCAGAATCATCGCTGGGGGTTTCATCGATGAACCAGGCGTTTCCGGCGGCGGTGCGGCTGAGCTGGATAAGATCGCCCGCGGCCTGGCCGAGGTGGAGTTCGTTCAAGTCGCTGATTTCGAAGCGCAGGGCCTGCAAAGCGGCTTTTTGGGCCTCGGAGAGCCCGGTGGCCTCCCAGCGGGTTTTGGCCTCAATGACGAGTTTTTCGAGAGTTTCGGCGGTGAGGGCAGTTTGAGACTCGAAATGGCTTTCGGGGGCTTTTTGAGCTGTGGTGACCTGATTGACCGGAGTGACAGCAATGACCGGAGTGACCTGGGCGACGGCGGTGTGGGCCGGGGCAGGCATCGGAGGGAGGTTTTCGGCGAAGAGCAGCGGCTGTGGAGGAGCGGGCTGGTTGAAGGAGACCGTGCCGCCGACCGAGATGTCGGAGGGGGTGAGGCCGTTGGCGGCGGCGAGGGAGTTCACATCGGCCTGGGTGACGTTGAACACGCCGCCGTTGGCATCCAGCTTCCGGAAGCGGATGTCTGTTCCATCCCCAGCCTGACCGATGTTGCCACTGAAGGTGTTTCCAGAGATGCTGACGGCGACGGTTCCCGCCGAGGTGGCATTCGAGTTGTTGTTTTGCTGGATGGTGATGGCACGGGCAGCACTGTTGCGTAGGGTGTTTCCAGTGATGGTGGCGTTGAGCGGCTTGGTAGTGGCCTGCCCGGCGATGCCGAGATTGATGTTCACCAAGTTGAATCCAGCAGTCTGCTGCACGGTATTGCCGCTAATGAGGAGCGTGACGGGAAGAGCTGTGCTGACGCCTTCATTCTGAGCCCGGATGCCAAAGCCGAGCTCGGAGGCGGAGCCCGGCGTCCCGAGCGTGCCGACGACGTTGTTGCGGAACTTGCCCAACACACTGCCGGTCGCGCTGGCGGCCACGAACAGGTTGAGGCCATGAGAGCGACTGCCGGTGACGGTCGGGTTGTCGTGAATGTCGAAAACCAGATTCCCGCCGTTGGCGTTGGAAACGTTCACCGCCACGTTGTTGTTCGTGAAGGAGGCGTTCGACACGTCCGCGGTCATCGTGCCACTGGTGCCGGAGTGGTCGATGTGGAGGGCGGTGGCGGTGATGGTGGCTGGCGGGCTGGCGGGGTTCCAGTTTCCGGTGTAAGAGCCGCCGGAGGCGGTGAGCGTCATGCTGGCGGTGCCGAGGGCGAGGAAGTTCACCAAATTGCCATGCGGGGAGGTGGCGTTGCCGTTGATGGGCAGGCCGTTGCTGGAAATGGTGTTCGAGGTGAGGCGGAAGTCGGTGAGAGTGCCGGTGGTGTTGACGATCTGGACTTCGAACTCGTTGTTGTTGCTGATCGTGGAGTTTGTGATGCCGGTGGGGTTTGCCCCGCCGAAGGCGGAGCCGGTCACTTCGGCCAGATTGATGCCGGACTCGTCGGTGGCGGCATCATTCCCGTTTCCGGTGATGCTGAGGCGGTCGAGGAGGAAGCCATTGATGGTGCCGCCGGAGATGCCGCTGCCGAGGTTGTTGGTGAGGTTCATCCAACTGAGGTTCACCTTCGCCGTGCTGGTCAAGGAGAGGCCGTGGCTGGTGCAACTCTGGATGGTGCCGCCGCTGCCTGCGGAGCCTGTGCCGGTGACAGTGAGGCCGCCGGAGCTGCCGGTGGTGTTGAGCACGATGCCGTTCGCCGCGCCGTTCGAAGAGATGCTGCGGAAGGTGAGGCCGCTGGCTCCGATGGTGGTGTTCGCCACATTCAAAGCGGTGCCGGTGGTGGTGGTGAGCGTGTTATTGGCGCCCGTGACACTCACGGTGCCGCCGCCGGTGGCGGTGAAACCACCTGCGATGGTGGTGGTAAGAGCGAGGCCGCCGCCCGTGAAGTTCACGGTGGCCCCGGTGTTGTTGGTAAGTGTGACGGCGGGGTTCGTGCCAGTGGTGATCGTCTTCGTCGCTCCGCCGAAGGTGATGGTGCCGCCGCTGTTGCTGGTGCAGGAGATGCCGGTGCCGCCGGTGATGTTCAGATTTCCGGGCAGACTGACGTTGCCGCTGGTGCGGCTGGCGATGCTGATGGAGCCCACGGAAGTGCTGCTGATGGCGCCGGAGTAGGTGAAGCTCACGCTGCCACCACTCAGGTCAATCTCCGTGCCCGTGACGCCGGAGATGGAGCCGACCGCGCCGGCGGTGAAGGTGCCGCTGCAACCCGTGAGGCTGATGCCGCTGGCGGCGGACGAGGTGCTGGCCTCGGCGATGGCTACATTCAGCACCCCGCTGGTGCTAACGGTGATGATGCCCCCGGTGCCGTTGCAGATGGTGTCGCTGATGGTGAGATTGCCCACCGCGGTGCCGAGGATGTCCACCGTGCTGGTGTTCCCGACGGCCATGCCGCGGATGGTGTTGTTGGTGGCAAGGGTGATGCCCGCACCAACCGCGTTGGTGATGACGGGGTTGTCATTCAATGCGACGAGGGTGATGCCATTGAGCACCAGAGCGGCACCCTCACCCCAAAGGGTCTGGTCGTTGAGAAGGGTGATGCCGCCAGTGTAGGGCGTGTCAAAGGCCACGAAGAGCGTGTCCCCCGCCACATCCGGCCCGGTGGCTCCGGTGACATCGGAAAGGGCATTGAAGGGCCGTGCGGAGGTGCCGTTTTCAGTGCCGTTGGCTCCGGCGTAGCTGCTGTCGATGTACCAGACTTTTTGCGTGCCGGAGGCGACGGTGTCGGCCTCGATCACATTGATGACCACGGTGCCGATGCCGGTGAGATCGTCCGCATTGCCAGCGGTGCTGTCCGTGCCGTCATCGCGGAGCGTGTAGGTGAAGGAATCCGAGCCGACGAAGCCCGCTGGCGGCACGTAGGTGAAGCTGCCCATGTTTGGCCCGCTGGTGACCATGGCGACGCTGCCGCCATTCGCCGAATTGGCATCAAACACAGAGATCGTGTAGGTATCGGTCAAGAACTCGCGGTCATTGTCTGTGACTTTCACCGCGCTGGTGACTAGCGGGCCGGAGAGCACGGTGGGACTGCCTGCGGCGACCTGGGTGTTCACGATGGTGCTGTAAACGTTGTCCTCGGCCAGCGGGGAGACGTTCACGGAGCCGGGGACGAGCGCGGTGTTCGCCGGGATGGCATCGGCGAGGTTCACGCCGGTGGCTGCGCCGCTGCCGGTGTTGGCAATGGTAGTAGTGTATTGAATGGGGGCTCCGGGAAGGACTTTGCCCGCGCCATTGGGGGTGAAGGTGTCCACTTTGGTCGCAGAGACGGTCGGCGTCTGGGCCGATAGTGTGGCAGCCACGAGGAGGAGGCCTGCAAGAATAAGCTGTGGGCGAGGAGAGGGTCTGTGCATAGCGGCAAAAGGAGTTCTGTGACGAACGAAGGCGTTAGCTGGGAAAGAACGAAATCACGTCCGAGGAGGAAACACACCCTGCATGGCGATGCAGAAGTTCGCGGTGAGGTAAGGCTGCATGTTGTTATGCGGCATAGAGCCACCCGCGGGGGCGAGCGACAAGGGGGCCATGCTCACGTTGTTGCTGCTGGGGTTTGTTTGGTAAAGCTGGCCGCCGACGGAGGTCGCCAGCGTCACGCCATTGGTCAGCGAGCCCTGCGTGCCGTCCTCCACCGAGCCGGACAGCTGGTGGGTGTGAGCGGGTATCTCCGAGGAGATGAGTGTCACGGTTTCGCTGCCGCCCTGCTCACCCAAATAATGCTGGGACAGTCCCGGACCCTGGCCCGGATGCATTGGAGCGCATCCCTGCATGTTCGGCAGGGCAAAAGTGGACTTTCCATCGCCGCCGTAAGTGGTGCCCAGCAGGGAGAAGAGGGCGGTGTTTTGCGAGATGGGCAGGAGCTGCCCATCGCAAAACGCCCAGCCTTTAGGGGGAAAGTTGAAGGGCAAAATGCGGATTTCCGCGACGAAAGGGTCCATGAGAGATCAGCTGGGTGAGGGATAGATGCCGTAAAGCGAGATGATGAAACTCACGCAGAGGTAGGGCTGCATGTTCGTGTGCGGCTGGTTGCCTCCAACGGGGGAAATGGCAGTGGTGGCCATTGCCGCCGTAGCTGTCTCAGGCGCGTAGGGCGTGATGACCGTGGAGGTCGCCAGCAACGCATTGGCTGGATTCGCCTGCGATCCAGATCCCGTGGTGCCGATCAGCGGATGGCTGTGCGCGGGGATCTGCGGCGTCGTCAGCGTCACCTCCTCCACGCCGGCCTTTTGTCCAACTACGAATTCCAAGTTCGAGGACTGATGCACCGGGACACGGCCGCGCAGGTCCGGCAATCCAAAGTCCTCCGCACCATTGCCTCCATAGGTCGTGCCGATGAGGTTGAAGAGCGTTTCATACTCCGAGATGGGCAGCAACTGCCCTTCACAGAACATCCAGCCCGCGGGGGCAAAGTTCCCCGCGAACATGCGTATTTCACCGACGTAAGGTTGTGCCATGGAGTTGAATCAGGTTTGAGAGGGGAAGATGCCCTGGAGGGCGATGCAGAAACTGACGACCGCATATGGCATCATGTTTTCATGCGACTGGCTGCCGCCGACGGTGCTCACGGAGCCTGCATTCAGAGCGACGAGCGAGCCCGAGTTGTCGGGGGCATAGCAATTCCCCGGGTCTGCCGCCAGCCGGTGCCCCGTGCTGCCGAAACGAGGATTCACGCTATTACCCTGTGCACTCGAGGCATTCAGGGCGTGTGTGTGCTGCGGTATCTGCGTGATCTGCAGCGTTGTGGATGGCGTCCCAGCCGCCTCACCCAGCGTGTGCCCCGCTCCCATGTGGATCGGCGTGCGACCTTGGAAATTCGGCAGGGCGAAATTCACCCGGCCATCTCCTCCAAAGGTCGTCCCAAGCAGGGAAAACAGCGCCTGGTTTTGATTGATCGGCAGCAGTTGCCCATTGCATAGCGCCCAGCCTTTCGGCGGAAACACAAAGGACATCAGTCGTATCTCGGAAAGGAAGGGCTCAGCCATGAAAAGAGCTCCAATACCCAAAAAACGGGCAACCGTCCATGCACGTTTGGTCATTTGGCGAAAAAGTTTCGAGACACTAGAATCTGTTCATGCTAATCACGACAGCATGTCAGACCAAGTTCGTAACCCACGCCGTCAATTCCTTGTTTGGGGTGCTGCCGCCACAACGACCGGTGTGGCAGCTTACCTGGGCCTCCCGAACCGCGGTGGGAATGAGATCTCCTCACGCGGGACCGCCTCCGAAAAGGCCATCGCCACCCAAAAACCCGCCGAAGTGGCACCGATGCCTAAAGGTCCCATTCATCGGGATCTTTTCCTGCCGCATCTGAACAGCGAATTCACCCTCAAGCTCAATGCTAGCGCCCGGGCGGCCTGCAAGCTCGTCGAAGTGAGCCCCGCCACGGTGATGAAAACCGCCAAAGGCACCTTCGTGGCCTTCAGCCTCATGTTTGAATCCCATCCCGGCTTTCTCAGAGATGGCGGCACCTGCGAGGTCACGCATCCGGATCTCCAGCCGATGCAGTTGTTCCTGTCCCCGGTAGGAATGGCCAAGAAAGACAAGGCGCTGCTCGAAGCCGCTTTCACCCTGCGTGCCTGAGTTCCCGGCCAACCTACGCCCCGCCACCTCGGTGGACACAGCCTTCTTGTTCGCCGTCTATGCGAGCACACGGGAGGCCGAACTCGCCCAAATCAACTGGTCGGCCGAGCAAAAAAACGCCTTCTGCTACCAGCAGGCCCAGGCGCAGGCCAATCATTACCGGCATCACTACCCCACCGCCCAGTATTTTATCATTGAGAGCCAGCAACAGCCCGCTGGCCGGCTTTATGTGGATCATTGGGAAAAAGAGATCCGCATCATGGACATCGCCCTGCTGCCAGCTTTTCGGAGCAAAGGCATCGGCACTCAACTTCTCCGCAGCCTGCAAAACGAGGCCTCCGAGGCGGGAAAGCTCCTCTCCATCCATGTTGAGAGCTTCAATCCCGCCAGGCGGCTTTACGAGCGCCTCGGCTTTCAGGTCGCGGAGGACAAAGGCGTCTATCAGCTCATGACCTGGAGCCCAGCCTCGCTCAGGTGAAGATCGCCTCGAACTCCGAGACCTTTGGCCCGTCCGCCACCTGCGTGATGAAAATCTCCAACTCGCCCAGGGACTTGTTCGTCAGCCGGTAAATCCCCTGCCCCAACCGCAGCCCCTGCGGACCGCGAAACAGCAGCGAAAAGGGATCACGCAAGGCTTCCTGGTGCTTGTTGCCCAGCTTTTTGACGGTGTGAAGCGTCAGGGAGACCTCGCCGCTGGTGAACACCTGCCCGGCGAGGGCGGTAAAGGTTTCGCAGGTCAATCGATTAAGCGGCAACATGGAGGGCGGGAATGGCCTCGATAGCTCGACTCGAAACCCCTTCCGGTCGAGCACTTTGCAGGCGTGCCACGCCCCTTCTTGTCACGCGAAGCTCCCGTCACGAATGAATTTCACCGCCGCATCGAGCACCTTCGGCCGCCACATGATCCAGGTGTGACCGGCGGGCAGCACGAGAAAATCCTTCAAGCCACCAATGCGGCCCCCTTCCACCGTCACGACGCCATCTGAGGCACCATCCAGCCACTGGCGGAAGAAGGGCAGATTCGCTTCGTCGCCCATGATGACACCCGTTTCGACCTTCACCGGCCCGAGCCGCTTCGGCGTGGCATCTTTATCGGTGCGCAGTTCCTGCAAGACGGGTCCCATGATCTTCTTCGCCACGATCCAGTCGCCCAGCTTGTCGGCGATCTCGCTGCCGTTGTTGGGCGGGGCGAGCAGCACGGCACGGCCCACCGGCACCTTCTCGGCATGCAACGCGGCCCAGGCACGAAAAACGATGCCGCCGAGCGAGTGCGTGACGAAGTGCAGCTTTTCGACGCCGGGGGCCGCCGCGATCTTTTCCAGCTCCGGAGCCACAAAATCCCTCACCGCGGCCTCCACGCCCATTTTTCGCGAGGGATACGACACATACGCCACGCGGTAACCGGCCTTTTTGAACCACAAACCAGCCCCCAGCATGCTCCGCGGCGTGCGGGCCAGACCATGAAGCATCACGACCGTTTCTGACGAGGGAGCGTTGGAGGGCATCTTGAGAATGAATCTGGCACAACATTCGCGTCTGGACGAAACGAAGTTTGATCCGCTAGACTGCATCCACATGAAAATCGCCCGCGCCATTCTCCTCGCCTCCGTCGCCAGTTTCATCGCCTCCTGCGCCGGAGTCAGCTCACATCGCACCCCGCCGGGTGTCACCGTCGATCTGGTGCCGAAGGGCATGTATGCCCGCCGCATTCATCGCCCGATGAATCCCGACTTCATCACGATCCATGCCACGGAGAACCGCTCGCGTGGCGCGGGTGCCTATTCGCATGCGCAGATGCTCAAACGCGGCTCCCTGAAGGGCGAGCACAATGCCATTGGCTACATCGGCTGGCACTTCACCGTGGACGATCATTCGACCTACCAAAGCCTGCCGACCAACGAACGCGGCGAGCACGCCGACTACGACGGCCCGGGAAACCGCAGTTCCATTGGCATCGAGATGTGTGAAAAC
The DNA here is from genome assembly GCA_046316935.1 of Prosthecobacter sp. GTDB lineage: Bacteria > Verrucomicrobiota > Verrucomicrobiia > Verrucomicrobiales > Verrucomicrobiaceae > Prosthecobacter. The sequence continues at coordinate 5,064 of JBKCXA010000426.1, read as the reverse complement.
CGCGGCAACGACCGCGCCACCACCATCGACCGCACTGCGAGACTCACCGCCTGGCTGATCAAAGAGCACGGCATTCCTTTGAGCAACGTGGTCCCCCACATGCACTGGCGCATGATCCGCCATGATGACCACCGCGATCTCGGCCACAAGAAGTGCCCGCACTTCCTCCTCGATAACGGCAAGCTCGGCCCCAAATGGAACGCCTTCCTCGCAAAGGTCGAAGCCTATCGCCGCGCCTTGTAATCGTCGTCAACGACGTCACGCCGCCTACTTCTTCGGCCGCACCTTGATCTCCACGCGGCGGTTCATGCCCTGCTGCTCCACGGTGCCGTTCACATCGACGATGGGCTTTGATTTGCCCATGCCGACCGCACGGATCCGATCATCGCCGAGCCCGAGGGATTCCTGGAGCCACAACACGACCGCCTGAGCGCGGCGCATGCTGAGCGCGAGATTAAATTCCTCACCGCCAAAGCTGTCTGTATGACCTTCGATGATGAAAAGGGAGTCCGGGTTCTTTTGAATCAGGAAGCCGAGCTTCATCAGGCTGAGCCGGGCACCTTCGGCGAGCTGGTCGCTGCCATATTCGAAGAGCAAATCGGTGGGCATCAAAATGGGAGCGGTGCTGCCACCGACCTTTCCGCCGCCATTGCCGCTGAGCAGCTCATCGAGATTGCTGAAGCCTTTCACCTTGGCGCTGGCCGCGTTGGTGGTGCCCTGGCTTTTCACCGCATCGAGCAGGCCGGCATCCATCTCCCCGCCCGGACCGGGATCGAGAGCGCCGGAGTCGAGCAGCATCTGCTTTTCGGAGACGGGCTTCATCAGCACCTCACGCTTCACGCTTGCCATCTCAGCGGCGAGATCTGGCGTGGACATGCTCTGCGGCGCGGCGAGCATTTTCGCCAGCTCGCTCGTCTGCGGAGCACCTGGATTGCCTTCGCCGGGATCGTTCTTGCGGATGAAGTTGGTGATCTCCTTCACGTTCGGCGTGAGGTCGATCTCTTGATTCGGTGCAAGCTCCTGGAGCTTGTCGATCATGTCCAGATTCGGCTCGAAAGCCTTCACGTCCGGCAGATTGCCTGTCGTGGGCGTCACGGTCTCCGGGATGTGCTGGATGGCCTGCTGCTCGCGGAGGAGCTTTTCAGAGATGCGCACGCGTTCCGGCAGCTTGCGCGGCACGGGCTTGTCATTCGCAGCGAGGCCCAGCGTGTCGAAACCGACATACAACGCCATGTGAAACACCACGCTGAGGATGAGCGCGAACATCACCCACCACTTCAGCGCCCAATCATCACGCGAACGATACACCGCACGCGGTGCGGTGGTCCATTCAGGAGGGTGGGTGAGGGCGGCCATGGGCCGGAAACTATCACTCGATGCCGGGAATGCACGCCCCAACTCAAAAATGGCCGTGACATCGCCCCCGGCGGCCTCGTATCCTCATCCCGCACTGCAACTTCAACCCCAACGCACCCCACTCCATGAACCGTCGAGTCTTCCTCACCTCCGCCGTGTCCACCGCCGCCGCCTCGCTGATCGTGCCCGCCAGCAGCCATGCCGCGATCGATTTGACCCAGGCCGCCCTGCCCTACGCCCCCGAGGCGCTGGAGCCGCACATCGATGCCGTCACGATGGGCATTCACCACGGCAAGCATCACGCCGCTTACATCAAGAACCTCGGCGATGCCCTCAAAGCCGCCGGCCTCGCTCAAACCGATGCCGTGGCCCTCGTGTCCGACCTCTCCGCCGTGCCCGAGGCGCAGCGCACGCTCGTCCGCAACAACGGCGGCGGCCATGTGAACCACACCTGGTTCTGGAACTGGATGGCGCCGGCCGGCAGCGGCCCGAAAGGCCCTGAAGGCAAGCTCGGCGAGGCCATCCAGAGCACCTTCGGCAGCATCGACGACTTCAAAAAGGTCTTCGGCGAAGCCGGCACGAAGCGTTTCGGCTCCGGCTGGGCCTGGCTCATCGTCACCAAAGACGGCAAGCTGAAGGTCACCTCCACCCCGAACCAGGACAACCCGCTCATGAAAGGCATCGTCGAGGAGGAAAACCTCGGCACGCCAATCCTCGGCCTCGATGTGTGGGAGCACGCCTACTACCTGAAGTATCAAAACAAGCGCCCTGACTACATCGCCGCCTGGTGGAATGTCGTGAACTGGAAGCAGGTGGCCGAATTGCACCAGGCCGCTGGCAAATGACGAATGCATAATGACGAAAGAAGCCCGAATGCCTGAAACCGAAACGAAGTCGCGAAGAGCCTCAAAAACGCGGCTTCGGCATTCGAGCTTCGTCACTCATTCGTCATTCGGACACTCGTCATTCGTCATTTCCCGCTCCGCCTTCTCCCATCCCTCTCTTTCCCACCCCTCATGACCGGTCTCATCGAGGTCAAGCTCACGGATTTGAACCAGTTGTTCAATTCCATGGATCCTTCGCCGTTTCATGAGCGGGATCTGGATCATGACGCGGAGGAGTTCATCGTCAGTTGGGCGCAGGAGCATCCGAAGCAGCATGAGTTGAAGCTCGTCGTGCATCTGGCGCGTCGGCCGGAAGGTATCGCCGATCCGCAAAAGCTCGCTGCGGACTCTGTGGCGCACTACTTCGACTATCGGTCGGAGATGACGCTGCATGAACTCAAGCGCCTGATGCGTGAAGGCCGCGCCTCGCTGCTCATCGGCCTCATCTTCCTCGCCGCCTGCCAGATCACGGCCACGCTGCTCACGCCGCCCTCAGCAAACTGGCAGACCGTGGCCCGTGAAGGCCTCACCATCATCGGCTGGGTAGCCATGTGGAAACCGCTCGACATTTATCTCTACCGCTGGTGGCCCTTGCTGGCGCTGCGGAGGCTTTATCAAAGACTCTCAGCCATGCCCGTCGAGGTCCGCAGCGCCACCTGATGCACCCATTTACCATTTTCAGTTCCTCCATTCTCAGTCCCACCATCCCCACACCATGAAACACCTCCTCCTCACCCTCTCCCTCCTCGCCACCACCACCTTTGCCGCTGATCCCGTGAAGCACGTCGAAGCGGCCGAGGCCGCCAAAATCATCGCCGAGGGCAAGGTCGTCATCGTCGATGTCCGCACCGCGGACGAGTTCAAAAACGGCCACATCCACGGCGCGAAGAACATCGACATCTCCTCCGATGATTTTGAGGCCCGACTGGCCAAGCTCGACAAAAGCCAGCCCACCCTCGTCCACTGTCAGGCAGGAGGCCGCAGCACCCGAGCACTGAAAACTCTCGAAAAGCTGGGCTTCACCCAGGTCATCCATCTGGACGGCGGCTTTGGCGGATGGGAAGAGGCGGGCAAACCCGTCGAAAAGTGACTCCCCTGCCCTTCTGGCACGCCCTGAGAATTCCAGAAAATCACATTCTGGGGTGCCCGGCTGGCCGGGGCGCAAAATTCGCGGCAATTTTTTTGAAACGGAATCAGCGCTCCCTCGTTAAAGGCCGCCACGAGCGCGGCTTTGTGATCCAAACCCCCGCGCCCAACTCACAACCCAACAAAGACAAATCGAAATGAAAGCACTCACCACCACCCTCGCCCTCCTCGCCATCGCTGGCCTTTCCATGGCTGCCGAAGACGGCAAAAAGAAGCCCGAAGGCGGCAAGCCCAAGATGAACCCCGAGGAAATGTTCAAGAAGCTCGACAAGGACAGCAACGGCAAGGTCTCCAAGGAAGAATTCCTCGCCTCTCCTGGCGCCAAGAAGGACGCCGCCAAGGCTGAAGAGCGCTTCGGCAAGATGGACAAGGACAAGGACGGCTCCCTCACCCTCGAGGAAATGAGCCCCAAGAAGAAGAAATAATCTTCGGCCTCTCCAGGCTTTTCACGCCGCGTTCGCCTCAGCGAGCGCGGCGTTTTTTGTGCACGTATCTCACGCCACCCACTCAAAGAAGCCCATCGCCTCAAGCTCGGCACGCAGTCGATCTTTTTGCTCGCTGCTCAGCGCCGCATTCGGCAGCCTCGGCGGCCCCACCGCCACGCCTAGCATCTCCATCACCGCCTTCGCCGCGCCCATGTAGCCATAGTTAACAAGCGTGCTGATGATGCGCACCCCGCGAAACTGCTCTTCACGAGCCGCCGCCAGATCATTCCTGGCAAACGCCTCCATTAGGCGAAGGTAAACCGGCGCGGCAAAATTGAAGCCACTGCCCACCGCCCCCGTCGCACCCATCGCCAGCGCCCCCAGCATGTGCTCGTCAAAACCAAACGGCACATCCCACGCCCCCTCATCTGCTCTCAGGCAGTATTGATAAGCCATCAGATCCGAGTTCGTGAATTTGATGCCCGCGAGATTCGGGATGCGCTCCTTCGCCTGACGCAAAAACTCCGGCATCGACTGGTTGAGACCCGTCAGCACCGGGATGTCGTAATAGTAAAACGGCGTCTCAGGAGCCGCCGCGGCGATCTGCCCCATCGTCTCCACCAGCATGCCCACATCGCGTGGCTTGAAATACATCGGTGCCAGTGCCGCCACCGCATGCGCCCCGAGATCCTCCGCCTGCTCCGCGAGATCTTTGGCATCCGAAAGGCAATTCGACCCCACATGCACGATCACCCGCATTGGCGTCCCTTTCACCACCGCCATCCAGTATTTCGCCAGCAGATGCCTCTCTTCAAAAGTCAGCGAGTGACTCTCTCCCGTGCTGCCACCGATAAACACCTGCGTCACACCCTTCGAAAGCAGAAACGCCGCCTGCTTCTCCACCTCATCGAGATTCAACGAGCCATCCTCGTGAAAGGGCGTGTGTGTGGCAGTGACCAGACCGTGAAGGCGACGAGCATCAGGAAGATTCAGCATGCGGCGTGCATGACGCGGGGCCGCCCGCCTGGCAAACTCATTTCCCTTCGCGTAGATTATCGCTTGGCAGCATCTCACCACGGAAAAACTCCCCGTCATGGCGACGGTGCAGATCATCCGTCGTCCACATTTCGCCATCCGGCCCCGCGCTTCGCAGGTCGATGCGGCTGCGATCACGCACATGAAAAAAAAACGGCGAGCCCCATCGATAGAGGCGCAGGGCTGTAGCTATCATAATCGAGGTCGGTGGGGGCAGT
>JBKCXA010000425.1:0-4673 GCA_046316935.1 Prosthecobacter sp. | reverse complement strand
TGAGCGTGCTGTTTGTGAAGGCATTGCCGCTGTGACATGACGCGCAGTTTTGCACCGCAAAGACGGCCTGACCACGCATAGCAGCCTCGGTGAAGGTGCCGTTCGCATTTCGCCGCGGACTACGCGGCGTGTGATCGGGCGTGAGCGATGAAACGTAGGCCGCGAGAGCATCGAGATCGCTGCTGAGGCCCGTTTTGCCACTCGCGGGACTCGGATGCTGCGCGGCGAATTGCTGCGGAGAGAGGTTCAAGAAGCCCGTGCCGCCAAACGGGCCGCGGATGTCGTGCTCGAAGTCCTGAATCTCATCAAAGTTGCCGCTCCAATGCACCGCGCCATGCCCCAAGCCGCTGCGACCCCGCAGATCAGTGGTGCGGCGCAGACCTTCGCCGCGACCCGTGAAGTCCCACACGCGTCCGTCGTGACTGCCGTCGATGTGGCACGTGGCGCAGGAGATGTAGCTGTCGGCGCTCATGCGTGGATCGGCGGCATTGTAAAAGAGGCGCTTGCCTTGCAGCACGTTCGTCGGGAGCAGCTCGGTGCTCACTGCGGCGGTCGTCGCGATCAGCGGGAGTGATGTTTCATTGCTCACCAGCAACGGCGCGGCATCGCGCACGGTGACGCTGCGGCCCATGAAGTCCTGCGTGAAAAGCCGGTTCGATACCGCGTCGATGACGAGGCCCTGCGGCGCGAGTCCGGTGCCGACATCGAGCGAGAGCACGGCGGGCTGCGAGGTCGTGGACCCGCCGATGATCTGATCGGACAGCGGCGCGAGATTGAATGCATCGATGCCGACAACGCGATTGTTTCCCTGATGCGTGATGAGCAGCATGTCGCCCATCGGCGTGTAAGTGACCGCGCTGGGGCTGTCGCTATTGTCAAAGTCGCGCCGGGAATTCGGGATCTCGCTGTTCGTCGTCAGATCGAGGAAGGAGATCACGCTACGCACGGTCGTCTCGTGCGTGAGATTGCCCACGCCGAAGAAGGTGCCGCGCTGCACATTGTCCTGCTTGGAAACCACCGCCGCTCGCGTGCCGTCTGGCGAGATGGCGATGCCCGCGAGGTAATTCGGCACGCCCGCTGCCCGATCACCGCCATCGATGGTGCGTGCCGCGGTGAGTGAAAAGAGGCGCGTGAGTCCCAGCGTGGCCGTGAACTCACCCACCTGGCCTTCCAGCTCGGGCGAGATGAAACGCGTGACGAAAACTCGCGCTCCATTCGCACTGATGGCGATGGCCTGTGGCGTGCTCACACCGCTGACGGTGAGCGGTGCATTGCCCGGAGCCGCTGCCGAGTAGCGATGCACCTGCCCGGAGCCAAACATCGTCACATACAGCAGCGTGCCATCCGGCGAGGCGCAGATGCCAAACGGCGCAGCACCATACGCGAGTGGGATCGTGGCATGCGCCGTGCCATCGGCATTCAGCACGCGAATCTCATCGCTGCCCTGACACGTGACCCAGTAGCGGCCATTCGCATCACGTGCGATTCCGCACGGACTCACGCCCACCGCGTATTCGGCCACTTTCGCACCAGTGTCGGCATTGATCACCGTGACGCTGTTTGAGTCGGGATTCACGCTCCACACGCGGCGCGTGCCTGCATCATCGCCGATGGCCAGCGTGCTGCTTTGCGTCGGACGAGGTCCTGCGGGCGGCGTGGTGATCACCAGCAGCTTCAGCGAGGTCGTGACGATATTCCCCGCCGCATCCCGCACCTGCGCGAGCACCCGCGGACGGCCTGTGGTGGTGTAGGTGAAGCCAGCCGACGCATTCGTGCTCCATCCGCCCCAAGTGCCGTCGAAGTTAAAACGATACTCCAACGTGCCCGTGCCCGTCGCCGCCGCAGTCACTGTGATGAGTTGATTCGGCGTGGGTTGATAGCTGCTGGCCGTCAAACTGCTGAAAACAGGCGGCGCGGTGGCATTTACACCGCCGCCGGTCGAGAAGCGATAGCTGTAAGGCTCGATGAAGTTCCCCGCCGCATCGACAAAGCCGATCTGCAGCGCCGGATTGCTCAGAAAATCGACCTGATACGTCGTATCGGCCGCCAGCGGCGCATCGGGCGTGAAGGTCATGTTGCCGGAGAAGTCGTGAATCAGAAAACCGGGCACAAAAGCACCCAGCGTGTCATTCGCACCCACCGGACGCACCGTGAAGTCGATGCCGTTTCGCGGTCCACCATTCCTCGGATGCTCATGCACGAGGAAGCTCAGCGGCGCATGACGAGGGTAGTTCGTGCGGTTCACCTGCGGGATGTGAAAGCTCACACGCGGCGGCGTGGTGTCCGCGGCCTGTTGATGCACCCACACGCCCATGCCTTGATTGAAATTCGGGATCGGATACCCACCCGTGAGCCACAGATTCCCCAGCGGCAGCGACATCTGCGAGGTATTCACACCGACGAGCGCCCCTTGCGGCAGCGCAGGCGCTCCCGCAGGCCGCGGCGGATTCACTTCATTCAGCGAGAGCACGATGGGATTCGCATCGCCTGCGAGGAAGCGCGTCATGTCGATCTTGCGGTTGTGGATGAAGCCGAAGTTATCCTGATACACCGGATACGACGCGTTCGTGAAGTTTGGCACCGTCAGGCTCGCCACCGTTTGCAACGCGCCCGTGCCGGATGGATGCGCTGCCTGAGTGATGTCCGCGCCGATGAGGATGTCTGTCGTGCTGCCGATCACATACAGCCCCGTGCCATCGCTGAAAAGATTCGGCCAGTAGCCCTGGAAGCCGCCGCTGAGCGAGCCCACGAACTGCGGCGTGATGCTGTCATTCGCCGCATTGCCATCGTCCATGTTGTTATAGCTCAGGCGATACACCACCACGCCATCCCGCGCCGCGCCGCCGCTGCGCGCCATGATCAGCAGATCGCCAAAAAACATCGGATGCCAGTCCCCGCCGCCAAACGGCCCCACATGATCAAAAGTCGCCAGCACCCGACGGTTCACGAAATTGTTCGCCACCGAGAGCCGCGAGATCTGGATGTTTTGATCCGGCGTGCCATACCACAGCAGCGTGGCCTCCCACGGCCCGGCCTGCGATGATCGGTTATACCAGAGCGGCATGTTTCCGAGTGCCGGAATGCCATTCGTGCCTCCACGCTCGACAAGTCCGCCAAAGCCATTCACGCGAATCGGGTCCGGCAGAAGCAGATTGCCGGATTGGGCCGTGCCGTGCGCATTCCACCCGTAAGTGACGAACCAACTGTCATTTGGATAGCTCAGCCCGAAGTCAGACGGCAGCCTGCGCACCGGATTCGCCGGATCGCTGATGTCATACACCCGCGTCTGCAAATCCGATCCAGGCCGCGACCCCGGAGCCTCACCACCGACAATGATCCACCCATTCAGATAATTGATCGAAGTCGTCCGCCCGATCGGCTCCGACCCATTCGTCACCGGATGCGAAAGCAGCGTCCCCGGCGCTTCCGTGCGAGGCGCGTTGTTAAAACCCGTCGTCGTCACCTGCGCGAGGGCGCTGGTGGCGAGAGAAAGGAGAAGAAAAGCGCGAAAAAGCATCATGGCTGCCCTGTCATGGTCAAAACCGCCGGGCGGTTACACTTTGCCACAAAAAATCTGTCCGTCACGCCTCCAGGCGGTAGCCAATGCCCGGCTCGTTCACGATGCGGATGCCGCGGTCGCCGAGTTTTTTGCGGAGGTGGTTGATGTGGACGCGCAGGCCTTCGCTGGGGTCGCTGGACTGGCCGGGCCAGACTTGCTTCACGATCTGGTTTTGCGTCACGATGCGACCCGTATGCTCGGTGAGCACTTTGAGCAGCGCAAACTCCGTCGGGGTGAGCTTGAGGGCTTCATCGCCGATTTGGGCCTCGTGATGCAGCAGATCGACTTTGAGCGGTCCGGCGATGATTTCGGGCGTGTGGCGCGGTCCGCGGCGGCGCTGGATGACGTCGAGTCGCGCCAGAAGCTCCGCGCTGCCAAAAGGCTTCGTCACATAGTCATCAGCTCCGTTTTCGAGGGCCTGGACCTTCACGGCCTCTTGATCACGCACGCTCAAAACGAGCACCGGCACATCGCTCCACTCGCGGAGATGTTTCAGCACATCCAGCCCGCCGATGCCCGGCAGGCCGAGATCGAGCAACACGACATCCGGGCGATGAAACGCCGCCTCTTGCAGCCCGCGCTGGCCTTCATCGGCCTCGCAGACCTCGTAGCCGCGCGATTCCAGCACCATGCGCAGCAGGCGGCGCATCTGCTGCTCGTCGTCGATGATCAGGGCTTTGCTCATGTCGTAGAACGAGTTTTCTAACTCGTTTCAAAGGTTTGAGATGATTCGGAGCCAGAGGGAACGAGTTGGAAAACTCGTTCTACGCGAAGAATGAACTCCGCGCCGCCTTCTGGATGGTTGCGCACCGTGATGTCACCTTTCATGGCCCGCATCAAGCCGCGAGAAATGGCCAATCCCAGCCCCGTGCCGCCCGCAGGCGCTCCTGAGGCTCTCGCGAACTTTTCAAACACGCGCTCTTCCATGTCTGTCGGCAAACCGGGGCCGTGATCGCGCACGCGGATCTCCAAAGCGCTGGCGTCGGTCGTAGGCGCATTCGCTAGAATGCGGGGTTCCTGACTCGTTCTGGCGAACGAGCCTACAAGCTGAACCGCGATCTCGATCTCACTTCCCGCTGGCGCATGCTGCGTGGCGTTGTGCAGCACGTTGGCG
>JBKCXA010000424.1:0-15896 GCA_046316935.1 Prosthecobacter sp. | reverse complement strand
GCAGTTCATCGATCCAGGAAGGTGCGGCCATGATTTATTCCTCAATGCGCATGAGCCAGCAGTTCAGGCGATGGTCGAGCAGGCGGCCGAGCACGGCAGCGGAGGTCTCCATCGCATTCAAATCAGCCACGCTAAAGCTCGGAGGCGGGGTGAAGCCCGCAGGAAACTCTTCGCGACGGCGTGGCAGCGTTTTCAGATCGCCCAGCTCGGCGCGATGGATCAGGCGCACCGCGGTGATCACACCGCACACCTGCCCGGCCAGCCGCAGCGGCACGGCGAGCATGGCCCAAGTGAAAACGCCCAGCGAATCATCCAGCGTGCGGTTTTGCATCTGGTTGAAGCATACCTCGCTCTCGCTTGAGGCCATGCTGCTGGTGAAAACGAGGCCCGTGAGGCCGTCCTGCGCCGGCATGGAAAACTTGCCGACGAAGCCCGCGGCCTGCGGGCCGTTGTTCCAGCACGGTGTGAGCGTGCGCCCGCCATCCGGCGTGAGCCACACACTGCCTTCATCTGCTTGGATGGAGCAGAGCGCGTTTTGCATGACGGTGGAAGGCAGTCCATCGAGCAACGCGGCGGTGTGATCCTTCAGTGCATGCAGCAGCCACTCATCACGCGAATCGGCCAGTCGCGCGGCCAGCGTGGCGAGCTCGGCATCAGGAAGGGCGGGAAAGGGACTGGGCATGGCGTGCGCGGAGTGTAGCGGCGGCTTCGCGGAGCGTGAAGCAGGTTTTTTTGCGTGTTGGCAGACGCCGCGCTTTCCGGCATCATCGCGCCGCATGAAAAAGGCGCTTCTTGGATTCTTCCTCATCGGCATCCGCACGCTCATGGCCGGCGGCACGGTCGAGGGCTCGCTGTCCGTGGATGCGATGAAGCCAGCTCCGGCACGGCCTGGCTATGTGGCGCCGCAGACGAAGGCTCCGGTGCAGAAGGCCGAGGCAGCTCCGGCCATCGTTTATCTCGAGCGTGACGACGAAATGTATCCGCGCACACGAACAGGCGAAAAGGTGAGCATCCGGCAGTCCGGTTACCAGTTCCGTCCGGCGATGGTGGCCATTCAAACGGGCGCGAAGGTGGAGTTTCCGAATCTCGACGACGAGTTTCACAACGTCTTCTCCTACTCGAAGGCGAAGCGTTTTGACCTGGGGCGTTTCCGCAAGGACGAGGCCAGCCCGTCGGTGCTCTTCGACAAGCCGGGCGTGGTGAAGATCTACTGCGAGATCCATCAGCACATGCGCTGCTTTGTCGTGGTGCTCGACACGCCATGGTTTGTCACGACCGATGCCGTGGGGAGGTTCTCCCTCAAAAACATCCCGCCGGGCGAATACTGGCTGCGGGTTTTTCAACCCTCCGAGAAGCTGCTCCAGGAGCGTGTGACGGTGACCGAGGGCAAGACGACCAAGGTGAACCTTTCCCGCTGATCCCGCATGACCTTCCGCGCGAAGCTGCTGCAGACCATCCTGGCCCTCGTGATCCTCACGACGGCCGCGACGTTGGTCATCGCCCAGCGGCAAAACGCCGTCATGTTCCAAAGCGTCGTCGATGAATTATTTGCAGCGCAGATGACGGCGTTTCAGCAGGCCCAGGAGCTGCCCATTGAGGCGGCGAAAGCGGAGGCGAGACGCCTGGCGAAGTCCGTGCGCCTGTTCGCCGCGCTGGAGGAGGGTGATCCGGAGGTAGTGTATCAAATCGCCAGCGATGAGCTGCGGCTGGGCGAGTTTGCGTTTTTCCGGCTGCTTGATGCGAAGGGGAAACTCATCCCGCCAGGCCCCGAGGCGGGCGCGGGTTCCTTCGAGGATCAAAACCTCGTCGGCGACTGGCTGCCACGCGGAAAAGGCGGAGCGGAGGTGGAAACCGGCTTTGTGGCCACGGAGCAGGGTGCGGTGTATCGCCTGATGGCCTGTGCGATCCGCAACTTTGACGAGACAGTCGGCACGCTCGTGCTCGGCCAGCCGATGCCGCGCGAAACCTCGATCATCATCGAAGGCCGGTTGATTGGAGAAGGCATTCCACAAGCGCTTCGAAGCCTTTTGCTGGCTCAAACTGGCAAAAATGGCCGCTTTGTGGCTGAAGGCGTGGAGCATCGTTTTACGCGTTTCACGCTCAATGAAGGCTCCAGGTATCCCACGGCGGATTGGGTCTCCGTTTTCTCCATGGCCGAGCTGGCGCGGCAGCAACGGGTGCTGGCCTGGCGCATCGTGCTCACGGGCGTGGCGGCCTTGCTGCTGGCGACTTTGGTGGCCGTGGCGCTTTCACGGCAGTTGGCGCAGCCGGTTTCAGAGCTGGTGAAGGCGGCGCAAAGTGTGCGTGCGGGTGATTACGAGGTGAACCTGCCTCCCACACGCACGTTCGAGCTGAACAACCTGGGCAGCGCCTTCAATGAAATGGCCGCGGGCCTGGCGTTGCGGGATCGTTATCACTCCGTGCTGCACAAAGTGACCGACCCTCGCGTGGCGGAGGAGCTCGTGGCAGGTCGTGTGAAGCTCGGTGGCGAGCTGCGAGAGGTCTCGGTGATCTTTTGCGACATCCGCGGCTACACCGCGCTCAGCGCCGGTCGCGATCCGGTGGAGGTGATCCACCTTCTCAATGATCACATGGGCGCACTGACGAAAATCGTGCAGCGTCATCATGGCGTGATCAATCAATTCGCCGGCGATGCGATCATGATCCTCTTCGGCGCTCCGAAGAGCTATGGAAACGACGCGGGGCATGCCGTGCGTTGTGCCTGGGAGATGATGCAGGAGCGTGAGAGGTTGAATCGCGAGGCCAAAGAGCCGCTTCAGATCGGCATCGGAGTCGCCACTGGCACGGTGGTGGCCGGGTGCATCGGCGCGGAGAGCCGCAGTGATTACACCGTGGTGGGTGAGAAGGTGAACCTCGCCGCGCGGCTGTGCAGCGCCGCCGCGGCCGGGCAGATCATCCTCGATGCCAGCACGCAGGCGAAAACCAGCACGCTGGGCACGTTTGCGACTCTCGAGCCGCTCACGCTCAAAGGCTTCGCGCAGCCAGTGCCTGCCTTCCGGCTGGAGTCGCTTGTTTCCACCGCCTCATGAAACCGTCCCTCTTGCTCCTCCTCGCGCTCTGCGGCACGGCCACGCTTCGTGCGCAGGGCATCTTCGACACGCTGGATGCGGTGACGCGTTTCGACTCGGAGGAACTCGGGCTGCATGCGGACCTGTCGTTCATGAGCGATGCCACGCTCTTCGCGGCGGAGCAGCCGGCGCAGGGATTGCTGTCCACCGATGATCATGTGTTCTTCGCGCCGCGGCTGATGACCTTTCTCGATGTGCAGCTCGGTGATCGCATCACGCTGCATGGTCAGATGCGTGTGGACCGTGGTTTCGATCCGGGCGCGGCCCGCGGCGGGCAGGTGCGGCTGGATGAATACTACCTGCAAGCGAGGCTCTGGAAGCAGGATGAGGTCAATGTGCGCCTCGGCAAGTTCGCCACCGCTTTTGGCTCGTGGTCGAAACGCAGCCTGAGCTGGGACAACCCTCTCATCACCGCGCCCATGGCTTATGAAGACATGCTGCCGGTGAGTGATGTGCTCGTTCCCGCTGCTCTCGGCGGCTTCGCGGCACGACGCGACATGGCCGACAACAAAGCCGAATGGCTGCCGATCCTCTGGGGGCCGTCGTATGCCACCGGGGTGTCGCTTTTTGGCCGCGTGGACATGCTGGAGTATGCCTTTGAGCTGAAAAACGCGTCCATCTCATCGAACCCGAATACGTGGGATGGTGTGCAGGATGGTTTTCAGACCAATCCCACCTTCACCGGCCGCGTGGGACTGCGCCCGGCACCGGAGTGGAGCTTTGGCACCTCCTTCAGCCACGGGCCCTATCTGCGGGAAAGCGCGGCGTCGCTGCTTCCTGCGGGCACGAGCGTGAATGACTTCACGCAGACGACCTGGGGACTCGATGCGGGCTATGCGCATGGAAAGTGGCAGATCTGGAGCGAGCTCATCGCCGCGCGATTTGAAGTGCCGCGTGTCGGCGGTGTGGAGGTGCTCAGCGGCTTCATCGAAACGAAATACAAGCTCACTGCCGATCTCTGGGCTGCTCTGCGATGGAATCAGGCTGCTTTTGGTGATGTGCCTGGTTTGACCACCGAGTGGGATCGCAACTCGTGGCGGGCGGATCTGGCTCTCGGGTATCGTTTGAGCGAAAACGTGCAGGTGAAGCTGCAATACAGCGTGGGGGACAAGCGCGGCCATGATGCGGAGGGCAACCACCTCGGTGCCTTGCAGGTCACCGTGCGGTTTTGAATAGGGCGGGAATGCGATCCCGCCCTCCATCAGAGGCAGGCGAGCCAGAGGACGAGCAGCATCATGGGCAGGAGAGCAAAGGCGGAGGTATCGGTGGTGGCATTCATGGCGTTTGAGTGGGTAAAGTTGAGAGATCAGCGTGAAGCGGTGACGACGGCGGCCTGGGCGCGGTGCTTGGCGAAGGTGGCCGCGGCGGCGAGGGTGGAGATGCCGATGAGGACGGCGACAGCAGCGAGGGTGAGGCGGAGGGAGAAGTTCATAAGAAGTGGCTTTCACAGGCTGGATGCGCGGCTTGGAGGAACTTGTGCAAAAAGTGGAAAAAAGTTCGCGGGCACAAAAAAGCCCCGGCAGGACTGCCGGGGCGGGTGGGATGAGAGAGCTTACTTTTTCACCGGATTGGGAGCATAGAGCAGTTTCTTCTTGGAAGGCTCACGCGGGCCCTTGGTGGACATCGCATACGGGTCGGCCTGCGGAGGAGGCGAGCTGCCGGAGTAGCTGCCTTCACTGCTGCTCGTCGATCCAGCGGCCCACCAGGGCGTCCAGCCCATCTCGCCGGCCTGGGTGGCAGGATCGGTGTTCTGGCCGGCACTCCCGTTGCTCGGGGGAATGACCGCCATTTCCTGGGCGTCTGAGTCTGAATCCGGAACTTGGGTGCGCGGGGCGTTCACGCCGCTGAACTGACCGACACGATCAGCGACGAAGCTCTTTTTCTCCGCGACGATGCCGCTGGCTTTCAACTCCTGGCCAAGGCGGGCCGCCTTGACGGTCTGGACGTTGATGGAAGGTTTGGAGGCACCCAAGAGCTTGGCGGGGGTGACGGTCTTGATGACTGGCGTGGTGACTGGAGCGGTGGGGATTTTGCCCGACCGTTTGCTGCTGGTGAAAGCCCGTGTCTGGGCCACAGCAGGAATCTTGACCGACACCGGAACTTTCGGCGTCTGCGGGATGCGAACCTGGGTGGCGATGGCGGGAATCTTCGGCGTGGCGGGCACTTTGACGACCGGCACCTTCGGTGTGACGGCGATTTTCGGTGCCACGGGAACCTTCACCATCGGGACTTTCGGCGTGGAGACGACCCTCGGGATGACGGGCACTTTCACGACTGGGTTCTTCGGAATGGCAGGCACCTTCACGACGGGCACCTTGGGCACCACCGGGGTCTTCACGACGGGGATGTTCGGGATCTTGGGAACTGCCGGGACATTGATGACCGGCACTTTCGGCGGGGTGATGGCATGCGGGACGCTCGGCGGCGCCTTGATGGACGCAGGAGTCTTGATGTGAGGAATGCCAGCCGCCGGCAGGGCGGAGGTGCTGGCGTAGGCGATGGCGAGAATCGTGCTAATGATGTGATGCTGAAGTTTCATGACGGGTGAGGTGGCTTTCACAGGCTGGATGCGCGGCTTGGAGGAACTTGTGCGGAAAGTGGAAATCTTTTTCGCAGGAGGAACACGGGCATGAAAAAGCCCCGGCAGGGATGCTGCCGGGGCTTCGAGATCCGTGATGGATGGATCAGTTGTCGCCCCGATTGGGGTCGATCACGTTGCCGTCGCCGTTGGGGTTGGGGGGAGGGGTGCGTTCGCCTTGCGCAGCACCGCCGTCCTTGCCTGGATTGCCGAGCATGCCGTTCTTGTTCTGGGGCACCTTGGCACCAGGGATACGAGCCGTGCCGCCAGTGAGGCTTTCATTGCCCGGCATCACATCCGCACCGCCGCCCTGGCTGCCCTTGCGGCCGCCTTTTGCCTGTTTGAGTTGCTGGGTGATGATCGCCGACAGGACAGCATGCCCGCCATCGGGATTGTCGGGGTTGGGTTGCCCAGCGGAAGTCGTGGGTGTGATATTGCCGCCCTTGTCAATCGTGCCGACTTTCTGGCCATCGCGGAAGACTGTCTTGTTACCCTTATTGTCTTCGATGACCCAACTCCGGCCATCCGCGGACTTATACGAGGTTGAATCTTTCCCATGAGACACTGTTGACCCATCTGGACGTGTTGTGACGATTTCACCATCAGCACTGACCTCCACGTTGTTCCCATCCTTGTCGGTGTAAGCATGCATGATTTCGGGTTCGCCATCTCCTGCTGGTAGGGGCTCATCATCTTGATCGGCATCGCCCTGGGGCATGGGTTCATCCTGGGCACCGTCGCTGATGAGCGATGTGCCCTGTCCGGCAGGACCGTTGGAGGGATTGCCTCCGACTTCACTGGCAACCAGAGGGCCGCTGCTGGCATGACCGTCTTTCCTGCCCTTCAGCGGGTTGAGATTGAGGGCAGAGGCCACATCCGCCTCATTGATCTGGGGGCCATCGCCGAAGCCTTGGTCAAAGGCAGGCTTGCCCTCGGAGGGGGTCAATGGCAGGACTCCCTCCCGGTCGCTGGCCGTTGGTGTGGTGGTGCCGGTGAAGCCGTCGAGACTGGGGTTGCCAGGGCTGGTGGGCTTCAAATTTGGCTTGTTGGAGCCCGGAAGGTCACGGGAGGGCAGGGTGGCAAAATCCTGGCTGCGGGTGATGAGAGGAGTGTTCAGCGCCTCGTTCACCACCTTGCGGATGTCCTTGGGGTTGACCTTGAGATTGGCCACAGGGCGGGTAGGCGCGGTGACGGGGGATTTGACCACCTTCGGAGCCGCAGCGGGAGCCTTGACGATTACCGGGGCTTTGACGACCGGCACCTTGGGGGCGGACGGGATCTTCGGCGCAGCCTTCACGGCCGGAATTTTCGGGGCGGCAACGATGCGGGGAGTCACCGGGACTTTTACGGTCGGCACCTTGACGGCGGGAACCTTCGGGACGGAGGGGACATTGACCTTTGGCACGACGGGGATGCGCGGGGCAACGGGGGCGCTGGGCACTTTGGCGACAGCCTTTGGCGGGCTCTTGAGGTTCGGGATGGTGGCCGCCGGAAGGGCGGTTGTGGTGGCGAAGGCGATCATGAGGATCGTGCCGGTGATGCGATGCTGGAGTTTCATGGTGTTTGGAGGAGTGGAGTGTTGGAGTTGTGGAGTGATGAACCTTGTGGTTTCACGGGCTGGATGCGCGGGCGGCGGGAACTTGTGCGGAAAGTGAAACTTTTTTCGCGATGGGGTCTTGGGGGTATGAAAAAGCCCCGGCAGGGGCGCTGCCGGCGCTGGGGATGAAACGTGCTGAATTAGCGTTGCACGTTGCTCATCTGGGCGGCGTTGACCCGCACATTGGCTCCGCGGACTGCGGAGGCCGCCGCCGCGCCTGCGCGGACAGGTGAAACTCCGGGGCCGGCGGTGCCGCCAAAGATGGAACCGGTGGAGCCGCCCGTGCCCGAGCCTGCGCCCGTGCTGGGTGAGCCACCTTCAACACCGCTTCCGCCATTGATGTCATCGCTGCTCTGCTTGCCTTTAGGCGCAGGGGCGGGAGCGCCGCCTGCACCAGGCGCGAAGCCCTTCTTACCGAAGACAACTCCGCTGCCGCCTTTGCCGTCGCCAGCGGTGGCGGGATTGATGAGGCTGCCACGACGGGCGGCAATGTCCTTCATGTCACGCTCGGTGACGGCGAAGGAGCGGTCGTTCTCCGCAGGCGTGGTGACACCGCCGCCGCTCTTCATGCCGAGGTTCTTGGCAAATAGCTTTTGCTCCTGCGCGGTGAGAAGGACGCCGCTGCTGCCATTTTCCTTGGCATCAGGTCCAGCGGCACCGTTGCCGTTTTTGCGCTGGTCGAGGCCCTTCCTCTGATTGCGCTGCTCCTCGCCACCGACGCGGCCCTGGGTGGCCTCTGCCATGCGACCACTGCGTCCGCCGCGTTCACGTGCCTCGGGGTTGGGCGTGCCTTCCTCGCTGGCCTCCGCGGTGTCGTCGTTGGCCTCAGTGGTTTCGTCGGCCTCGGTTTCGGTGTTGGTGTCGGTGGTATCCGTGGTGGTGCTCTTGTCGTCGTCTTTGTCGTCATCACCGTCGCTGTCGTTGCTGTTGCTGCCGCTTCCTTCACCGCCGGTGCCAGCGCCTTGGCCGTTGGATGACGAGGAATTCTCGGTGGTTGTCGAGCTGGTGGGATTGTGGTGACGTTGTCCATCCGTTCCCTCACTGTAAGTGCCTTCGACAGTCGTCGTGGTTGAGGAGACGACTTTTCCATCGGCATCGCGAGTGACGGTGGTAACAGTGGCTGTGAACGTGCCGTCGTCACGATAAACGACCGAGCCGCCTGTGTTGCCGTCGGCAGACTGGGTGTGGCCGATGGTTTCATTGTTGTTGCCAGGGCTGCCGAGAACGATTTCATCCTCTGGGCTGCTCACGGTGGCGTTGGGGTTGCTGGACGGGGCCTCGTTGTTTCCTGCGACATCGTTGTTGCTGGAGGGTGTTTCCGCAGCGGCGTTCTGGGGGGAGTTGGCGCCCACGTTTTGAGTGTCGGAGCCGAGTTGATTGGAAATGCCGGCCGAGGCGCCGTCTTGCGCGGCCGTGTCCTGGGCTCCTGTGTTCGCCGGCTGGCCGGCATTGACATCTTGCCCAGCCGCCGCAGTGCCCTGGCCGACTGGGCCAGCACCGGGTGTGGAGGCGGGTTTGTCCTTGTCCTTGGAAGCCACACCGTCCGCGACGCGCTGCCCGGCTGGAGCGGGCGCAGGGGCTGTGTCCTGCGGGGCGGGAGTCGTCACGGGGGCGGGAGCGGTGGCAGGGCCGTCGCCAGCGCCAGGCTCGGTGGCAGCGGGTTCCTTGGTGCCCGCGCCGCCGGGCTTCACGACACGGTCGAGATCACCGGCGGGGCGCAGGCCTTTGTCCACTTCTGCGATCACCTGAAGGCGATAGGCAGCGGAGTTCTTGCCGCCATTTTTGAGCGCATCAATCGCCTGATCATAGTAGTCACGCGCTTCCTTGTATTTACCGCGTTTCTTCAAGGCGTCCCCGATGCGGGTGAGGCCTTCGACATCCACGTCAGGAGCCTCGCCGAACTGTTTATCCACGCCTTTGTTGGCCACCTTGTCCACCAGGCGGTCCACGAGTTTGGGATCCCTCACCACGCCACGGGCGATGTCGTCCTTGGCATCGACGAGCTCCGGCTCGTCGCCGTTGAGTCCGGTAATCTGGCCGACTCCCTCGACTTTGGCGATGTCCTTGATGCGTCCGCGAGTGACGGAGACTGGAACCCTGAGGCCATCCTCTTCGTCGTCGGGAGTGGCGGGGGCATTCGGATCCCTCGGCTTCCTGGCGTCGTCCAGCAGCCTTTGGGCACCGGTCTGGTCGTTCTCAAAGTCAGCGATCAGGCGCTCGTCTTTGCTGAGCTGATCACGATCAATGCCGCCATTCCTGACATAAGGATCTTTACTGTCGTCGCCGGTCTGGTCGGCCTCTTCGCTCGCTTGCATGCGGCGGTAGGCTTCCTCGATGCCCGTGAAGTCCTTCTCCTTCTTTACCGGCTTTTCGACTCGGGCGGATTCGGGGCTTTGGCTGCCGTCGTTCTGGTTGCTCTTTTCAGCATCGTGTTTGGCCTTGTATCCCATGACGATGACCACACGCTTTTTGTCAGCATCGGTCTTGGCATCCGCTTTCCTTTCACCCTTCTTCTGGCGTGCTCCGGCGGAGGAGGAATCCACCGCCCGCTTGCTTGTTTGGTCTTCGGAAGACTTTGTCGAGACGGTGGTGGAGACGCCCGGGATCTTGGCGGGAGTGTTGGAAGCGACGACTTTCGAGGAAACAGGCGCTTTGACCAAGGTGGCGGCCACAGGCACTTTCGCAGTGGCGGGCACTTTCACCACCGGTGATTTGATTGCCGGCATCTTCGGTGCGGCGGGTGTTTTCACGACCGGGATTTTGACGGTAGGCACCTTTACGACCGCTGGCACTTTAGGCGTGGCTGGAATCTTGAGAGCTGGCACCTTCGGCACTCGCGGGGCGGCGGACACCACCGGCACGCGAGGGGCAGCGGGGATCTTCGGCGGTGAGATCACCTTCGGCGGCGCGGGCACGCGAGGGGCTGCGGCGACTTTGGGAGCCGGAGCTGTCTTCAGGTTCGGAATACCTGCTGCCGGAAGGGCGGAGGTGGTGGCGAAGACGATGGCGAGGATTGTGCCGGTGATGCGATGTTTGAGTTTCATGGGGTGTGGATGAGTGGAGTGTTGGAGTTGTGGAGTGATGAACCTTTTGGGTTTCAGGGGGTGGATGCGCGGCGCGGAGGAACTTGTGCAGAAAGTGAAAAATTCTTTTCAAGGAGGGGATGGGGGGCGTTTGGGGTGCTGGGATGCGGCGAGCGCTGCGGCGTGCTGACGCCTGCCGCCAGGGGACGTTGCAGGGCATGAAAAAGCCCCGGCAGGAGTGCTGCCGGGGCTGGAGGTGCTGTGGTTCTCTCAGCGGGCACCTTGCTGGATCTTGACGGTGTCCACGCGGACGGCGGCTCCGCGGACGGAGACAGCAGCGGCAGGAACGGCGACCTGGACGGAGGCGGGGGCTGCCACGGCGGCTTGCTGGCCTTTGGGAGCAGGGGCGGGAGCGCCACTCGTGCCTGGAGCGAAGCCTTTTTTGCCGAAGCTGAGGCCGCTGCCGCCTTTGCCATCGCTACCACTGGCGGGATTGATGAGGCTGCCACGACGGGCGGCGATGTCTTTGAGGTCGCGCTCGGTGACGGCGACGTTGGTGTCTTCGCCAGTGGGAGTGGTGACGCCGTTGCCGCGCTTCATGCCGATGAGGGTGTTGAATGCCTTCTGCTCTTCGGGAGTGAAGAGGACGCCGCTGCTGGTGTTGCCTTCAGGATTGGGGGTGCCGGCACCGTTGCCGTTTTTGCGCTGGTCGAGTCCCTTGTTCTGGCGGCGCTGTTCGTCCCCACCGACCCGGCCCTGAGTAGCCTCTGCCATGCGGCCTCCGCGGCTGCCACGTTCGGTGGCCTCCGGGTTGGGTGTGCCTTCCTGGCTGGCCTCGGCGGTGTCGTCGTTGGTTTCGGCGGTGTCAGCAGGCGCGTCTTCGGACTCGGTGGTGGCGGCGGGCGTGTCGGTGCTGTTGTCGTCGTCATTGTCGTCATCACCGTCGTCGTTGTTGTTGTTGCCGTCGCCATTGCCACTGGTGTCACCATTGTTGTCCGTGGTGCTGGTGGTATCTCCTGAGTCGTCCCCTGCGAAAACAGCCTCTCCGCCCTGCACCACATTGGTGCTGTCGCCTTCCTGGACATTGGGAGGCGTGCCATTGCCACCGCCGACGAGTTCATGGCCGCCGTCGGGAGTGACGCGCTCGGTGATGTAGGTGCCGTCGGAGAAATAGGTGGTGACATAGTTGCCATCCTCCGCGCCTCCGGGAGAGCCGGTAACGGTGAAGCCCACGGTGGTGGTGCCATCGGCGTTGGTGGTGGGCGCGTCGGTGACGGTGTAGGTGCCGGTGCTGGTGTCCATGTTGGAGCCGGCGGGGTCGGTGGCATCTCCCTGCTGGGGATTGGTGTTGGGGAGGTTCTGCTCGCCGGAGACCTCGGCATTGCCGGTGGCCGCGTTGTCAGGAGCCGCGGCATTGCCTTCCGGGGCAGGAGGCGTGTTGTTGTCCACGGGTGTGCCGTTCACCGGCTGGTTGGGGGAGCGAGTGGGGTCTTTGATGGGAGAGTTGTCCGGGTCTTTGGCGGGCAGCGGGCCGCCGGTGTCGAACTGTTGGCTGACCTTGCCGACGAACCTGCCTGCAGCGTCACCGACTTCGCCCGCCTTGCCTTTTCCCGCGCCCTTGCCAGCGCCTGAGCCTTTGACATTCTCTCCCCGGATGCTGCCACTGGTGAATTTGCCATCCTTCACGCCCTCGGGGCCATCGGTGCGGGGTTTCTTGCTGCCAAAGACGATCTCAAGCACGGAAGGGCTGCTGCCCGTGTTATTCCGGGGGCCTTTTCCCTCCTCGGCACCCACAATGCTGGCAAGGCGGCCTTTGAAGGAGTCGGCCAGGCTGACGGGCTCCTTGCCGGGTTTCTTGACGGGCTTTTTCGGCTCCTTGGGTTCGGAGGGCTTCTTCTGCTCCTCGGCGGCGCGTGCGAGGCGGTCCTGGAGTGTTTCGCCCGGCTTGGCAGGCGGCAGGATGCCCTGCTCCTCGAGCACGGTCGTCGCGGCGGCTTCGACGATCTTGCGCACCTGCTTTGGATCGGTGACGCGGTTCTTGATGATCTCGGCGATGGCGTCCTGCGCGGCCTTGTCGTCGTCCGTGGCGCCGACGAGTTCGAGATTGGCCTTGGCGTCGAGCACGGTCTTCACCAGGTCGAGCGCGGTGGTGGCATCGGCGTCGTCGTCCGTGGCGGACTGCGGCACGTCCTTGCCGGTGAGATCCTTGATGATCACGCGGCCAACGATCTCGTTGATGACCTTCGGGTCGGTTTCGCCGTTGCGGATGAAGCTGTCGGTGATGCGGGCCGCCTTGTCGGCATCGACGCCGGCGAGCTGCAAGTTCGCGGAGGCTTCCATCACGAGCTTGAGGTTCTTTTCGGTCTTCTGGCGTGTGGCAGGGTCCGCGAGCTTTTTGCCGATCTCGGCGGCCTTTTCATCACCCACGAGGCCGCTGATGAGCTGGCGTGTGGCCTCGGCATCTGATTTGCCTTTCACAGCGGCCTCGGCGGCGGCGCGGGTGGCGGGGTCCTTGAGCTGGGCGATGATTTTGGCGGCTTCCGCGTCGCTGAAACCGAGGGCCGCGAGGTGATCGGCGACATTTTGGTCAGCGGCGGAGGAAGTGTTGCTGCTGCTGTTACCGCCCGACTTGTTGCCACCCTGGATGGTTACGGTGGTGTTCGGTGGAGGGGCGTAGGTGATGTCGGCAAGTGAGTTGCCACCCTTGCTGCCCTTGTCCGAAGCCTTGGTGGCGATGGAGGATGGCTTGCTGATCACGACGGCAGGTTTCACGGCGACGGGTGCTTTCACGACGGCGGGCTGCTTCACGGCTGGAACTTTAACGGTGAGAACCGGTTTCGGAGCCGTGGGCACCTTCACCACGACGGGAGCCTTCACGCTTCGGGGAGTAGTGGGGAGCTTCGGAGCGGCGGGCACTTTGATCGTCGGGGCTTTCACCACCGGCACCTTGATGGCAGGCACCCTCGGAGTCGCGGGAGCTTTCACGACAGGCGCTTGGACGATCTTGGGCACGGCGGGGATTTTCGGGATCACAGGCACCACGGGCACCTTGGGCGGGGTGACGACTCTCGGCGGGGTGGTGACACGTGGGGGCGCGGAGACGGCTTTGATGGTGGCAGGGGTCTTCAGATTCGGAATCCCAGCCGCCGGGAGGGCGGAGGTGGTGGCGAAGGCGATCAGGAGGATCGTGGCGGTGAGGCGGTGGCGGAGTTTCATGGGGTGAATGGGCTGGATTCACCGGGTGGATGCACGCCCCCGCTGGAACTTGTGCCAAAAGGCCCAAAAAGAATCCGGCGCGGCCTCTTAAGGCACGCGCCGGAGCATGAAGACGGATCGCTGAAGTCCGCGTTACCAGTTGTAGAACAGGCGCACAAACACCGTGCCGGTGAGCGCGTCGAAGTTGGAGCCTTGCAGCGTGGAATCGGAGTCCGTGTAGCTGCCCACGGCATCCACGGCGAGGAAGTCGAGCGGCTGCCAGCTCAACGTCAGCGTGGGCGTCCAGGCATTGTCACGCCGCACCAGGCCGACAAACTGCTCGTGGCTGTATTGCACACTCGGGATGATGAAGAACTTTTTCCCCTCGAATGGGATGAAGGTGAGGCCGAGGTTGAAGTCGTGCTTGTGCTTGTCCGGCACCGGACCCTGCGGGCTGCCGGAGTCTTGGTAGCTATATTGGTAGCTGAAGGTGGGGATGAGCCATGAATTGAGAAACCACGAGAACTCGGTGGCCACGCCGTAGGTGTAAGTGTCGAGCGTGCGGTCGCCGGTGGAGCGGTTGAAGAGGCGGGAGAACTGCCAGCTCAGGGGAACGGTCATGCTGACCTTGTCATTGAAGAGCAGGCGCTCGTAGCTCAGCGCCTGGCGGAAGGTGCTGGTGATGAAATCGTTCGCGGAATTCTCGCCTTTGCCATGAAGGAACCATGCCTGGTCGAAGCTGTTGGCCAGCTTCCATTGCTCATTGAACTGCGCATCGAGCGAAACACCCACGAACTGGGCGAACTGCGTGTCCGTGATCTCATCCTCCTCGGTGTTGAAGATGTTGTCCGAGGCGAAGAACATGGAGTTCGCGCGGAACTGCATGGAGAGGATCTCGCCGAGCGATTGCTTCCAGCCGGCTTTTTCCTCCTGCGTGGGTTCATTGGCCAGACCGGCTTCCGCAGCGAGGCTGTTCTCCAGCTCGCGGAACATGCCGAAGCGATGGAAGCTGCCACGCCCGGTGGGGTCCTGGCGGCGGTAGGACTCGATCAGAGCATTGCGTGGCGGCACCTGGGCGTGAATCAGGCCCGCAGCGAGGGTGAGGACGGCGATGGAGAGCAGGAGATACCGGGACATAGGCCGCCAGAGGTGGCCGCGATCTCCGAAAAGGCAATTCAGCGTTTGGAGATCCCCGTTTTTTTATCCGCCGCCTTCGCCGCGAGCCTTCGGGTGGTCTCCGCTTCACGCAGGAGCCCGATTCGATGAAAACTGCCCATGCCGGTGGGATCCATGCGACGCTGCGCCTCGATGACCTTCGGCGGCGTGGCAGCGATGCCAGAAGTGAGGGTGGCAGAAAGTGCGGCGCAGGAGAGGAGCTTCGTTTTCATGATGAGTGTTGGAGATCCCAGTCCGAAGGGTTGTTCAAAGCGGGCTTACTTCTCCTTCTCCCACATCGCTTGCATCAGATCGCCGATCTGCTGGCGGGTCTTGAGGACGGCTTCGGCAGTGGGGAGTTCATTCGGCTTGGTGAGCCAGGCGGTTTGTGTCTCGAACAGGGCGGTCTGCACGAGCTGGAGGAGGGGGCGCTGGCGCATCTTTTCGCTGATGCGGTCGAAGCGATCGCGCATGAGCTGGAGGGTGGTGTTGGAGCCGATGCAGAGGT
This sequence comes from Prosthecobacter sp., assembly GCA_046316935.1. Lineage (GTDB taxonomy): Bacteria > Verrucomicrobiota > Verrucomicrobiia > Verrucomicrobiales > Verrucomicrobiaceae > Prosthecobacter. Next base: position 751 of record JBKCXA010000424.1, on the reverse strand, counting down.
GACGGGACTCCGCGCCGGGGAGGTCAGCGATGAGGGTGGAGGAGACTTCGAGTAAGCGCAGCCACAGGCCGGTGTCGATCAGCAGGGCGAGATCCTCGTCCTGCATCTCACGCAGGAGGCGCTGGAGCTCCTGATGGCCTTCGGCGATCTCCTGTTGCAGCTCTTTCCAATGCTCCATCTCGGCCATTTTGCCCTGGGCCATGAGCCGCGGCATCATTTTCTCACCGAGGCCGAGCGTGCGGCAGTAGTTCACCATCTCTTGATTGGTGTTGCGATACTGCTGCGAGTCGCCGGCCTGCCAGATGAGGTAGCTTTCGCCGATCAGACTGCCCAAAACGAGCGCCGAGCGGCAGCGGTCGGTCGAGGGCGTGGGCGGTGGTGGACGGAAAAGAAGACGCCAGCGTGCTTTCGCGGCCTTGCCGAGTATTTCGAGGAATTCGCCAGGTGTTTGATCCACCACGCCGATGATTGGCGAAACAGTGAGTCCGGGCTCAGGAGTCGCGATTTGACCATGGAGCCCCCCGCAGCAAGCGATCAGGCAGATCGCAGCAAAAACGGGGCGCTGGCAGGAAATCATGGTTGGCGGGCTTCGACGAGGGAAAGCCCACTATTACTCAACTGTCACGCTTTTCGCCAAGTTTCTCGGCTTATCCACATCGCAGCCGCGGGCGACGGCGGTGTAGTAGCTCAGGAGCTGCAGCGGGATGACGTTCAGGATCGGCGTGAGGTAGCTGGGGCAGTCCGGCACGTA
>JBKCXA010000423.1:0-2185 GCA_046316935.1 Prosthecobacter sp. | reverse complement strand
CCGCGGTTTCGGTTTACAAACCGGTCAGCATTGGACCGTCCATCGAAGGCAAGCGCATCATCCGCAGCGGCCTAAAGGCCGGTGACAAGATCATCATCAACGGCCAGGCCCGCCTGCCGATGCCAGGGATGCCGGTCGCGCCGGTGCCGGGCGATGCGGCGAAACAAGCGTCAGCCTCCGGCGCGAAATGACGAAACCAGAATGGCGAATGACGAACCTCAGCTTCGTCATTCGGCCTTCGCTCATTCATTCGTCATTCTGAATTCCTCATTCGTCATTTCTCGTGAACTTCTCTTCCTTCTTCATCACACGCCCCATCTTCGCGGGCGTCTTGTCGCTCCTCACGTTTATCCTCGGCGCGATCTGGTTGTTTCAACTGCCCATCTCTGAGTATCCGGAGGTCGTGCCGCCGACGGTGATCGTGACGGCGAACTATCCGGGTGCGAATCCGAAGACGATTGCCGAGACGGTGGCTTCGCCGCTTGAGCAGACGGTCAATGGACTCGAAAACATGCTCTACATGTCGTCGCAGAGCACGGCGAACGGCGTCATGATCCTCACCGTGACTTTCAAGATCGGCACGGACCTCGATCTGGCGCAGGTGCAGGTGCAAAATCGCGTTTCGCAGGTGTTGCCGAAGCTGCCGGAGGAGGTGCGCCGCTTCGGCGTGACCACGGTGAAGTCGTCGCCGGACATGACGCTGGTGGTGCATCTGCTTTCGCCGAATGACCGCTACGACGAGATCTACCTGCGAAACTACGCCACGCTGAATGTAAAGGACGAGCTCTCACGGCTCTCCGGCGTCGGTCAGGTGCAGATTTTCGGCGGTGGTGAGTATGCGATGCGCATCTGGATCGATCCCGACAAGGCCGCTGCACGCGGTTTGACGGCCAGCGACATCGTGAACGCCATTCGCGAGCAAAACATCCAGGTCGCGGCGGGCACCATCGGCCAGCAGCCGACGAAGGATGTGGCCTTCGAGCTTACCGTGAATGCGAAAGGCCGACTCATCACCGAGGAGGAGTTTGAGCAGATCATTGTCAAAACCGGCCCGTATGGCGAAAAGCTGCGTCTGCGCGATGTGGCGCGTGCGGAGATGGGCAGCGGCGAATACGCGCTGCGCAGTTTGCTGAACAACAAAAAGGCCGTCGGCATGGGCGTGTTCCAGCTTCCGGGGTCAAATGCGCTCGCTGTCTCGCAGGCCGTGCGGGCCCGCATGGCCGAGTTGAAGCAAAAAATGCCGGAAGGCGTCGATTATGCCATCGCCTATGACCCGACGGTCTTTGTCGATAAATCCATCGACGCGGTGATTCACACGCTTATCGAAGCCATCCTTCTCGTCGTCATCGTGGTGGTCATTTTCCTGCAAACCTGGCGTGCGTCGATCATTCCGCTCGCAGCGGTGCCGGTGTCGCTGGTCGGCACGTTTGCGGTGATGCATGCGCTGGGCTTCTCGATCAACAATTTGAGCCTCTTCGGCCTCGTTTTGGCCATCGGCATCGTCGTGGATGATGCCATCGTCGTCGTCGAAAACGTCGAGCGAAACATCCGCAACGGCTTGAAGCCCGTCGAAGCGACGCGACAGGCCATGAAGGAGGTCACCGGGCCGATCATCGCCACGGCGCTCGTGCTTTGTGCTGTTTTCATCCCCACGGCCTTCATCAGCGGTCTCAGCGGGCAGTTCTATAAACAGTTCGCGGTCACCATCGCCATCTCGACGGTCATCTCGGCGGTCAATTCGCTCACACTTTCGCCTGCGCTGTCCGCTTTGCTTCTCAAAGGCCATCACGACAAAAAGGACCTCATCACGAAAGCAATGGATCTGCTGCTGGGATGGTTCTTTCGGCCGTTCAATCGCTTCTTCGAGTGGTCGTCGAATGTGTATGTCGGCATCGTGAAGCGCACGATCCGCCTCAGCATCATCGCACTCATGATTTACGGCGGCCTCGTGTGGGCCACGATGAAGGGCTTCCAAATCGTTCCGGAAGGTTTCGTGCCCGCGCAGGACAAGGCCTACCTCATCGGCTTTGCGCAGCTTCCAGAAGGTTCATCGCTCGACCGCACGGATGCGGTGATGCGCCGCATGTCCGAAATCGCGATGAAGCAGCCTGGTGTGAAGGACGCCATCGCTTTCCCCGGCCTGAGCATTCACGGATTCAGCGCCAGCCCGAACAGCGGCATCGTT
>JBKCXA010000422.1:0-13118 GCA_046316935.1 Prosthecobacter sp. | reverse complement strand
CCTCGACCGCATCCTCACCAGCGATCCCGATGAGCTGATGCCGCCGCCGAAATCGAAGCTCGGCCAGCTCACCAAGGCCGAGGTGGATATCCTGCGTCGCTGGATCAGCGAAGGCGCGGAGTATGAGGCGCATTGGAGCTTTGCTCCATTCTCGATTCCTGAATCAAGAATCCTGATTCCTGCGGCCGCGAAGCGCATCGACGAGATCGTGAGCGCAGGGCTGGCGCAGCGCAGCTTGAAGCTTCAGCCGAAGGCGGAGGCCACCACGCTGCGGCGCAGGCTTCACTTTGATCTCACCGGCCTCCCACCTGATCCGTCCGACCAGACCGATCCGTCCGAGGTGATCCCGAAGCTCCTCCAATCTTCCTCCTTCGGCGAAAAATGGGCTTCGGATTGGCTCGATGTCTCTCGCTATGCGGACTCGTATGGCTTTCAGGTGGATCGGGAGAGGGACGTGTGGCCGTGGCGGGACTGGGTGGTGAAGGCGCTGAACGACAACCTGCCGTTCGACCAGTTTGTGACCTGGCAGATCGCGGGCGACCTGCTGCCGCAGGCCACCGATGAGCAGATTCTCGCCACCGCCTTCAACCGGCTGCATCAGCAGGAGGCGGAAGGCGGCAGCGTGGAGGAGGAATATCGCGTGGAGTATGTGGCGGACCGCGTGCAGACCTTCGCGACGGCTTTTCTTGGCCTCACGTTTGAGTGCGCCCGCTGTCACGATCACAAATACGATCCCATCGCGCAAAAGGAATATTACGGGCTGTTTTCGATGTTCCAAAACATCGACGAAGCGGGGTTGTATTCGTTCTTCACGCCCTCGCCGCCCACGCCCACGCTGATGATGATGGATGCGCCCTCGAAGGCCAAACTGGCCGCCGCGAAAGCGAAGGTGGCCGAATTGGAAAAGAAGCGCCCAAAGCCTCTCACGAAGCCCGATTTGCAGCGTGGCGAGATCGCTCGCTTCAGCTTCGACAAGCTGGAGAAGAACACGCTGGAGAATCAAATTGACCCCAAGGCTCCCGCGACGCTGAAAGGCGAGAACAAGCTCGTGCCGGGGCATGAAGGCAGCGCGATACAATTCAGTGGCGATGACCCGGTGGATACCAAAGTGGGCAATTTCCAACGTCACGAGCCTTTCAGCGTGTCGCTCTGGATGCAGACGCCGGATGTGAAGGAGCGTGCGGTGGTGTTTCATCGCTCGCGGGCCTGGACGGATGCGGCCAGCCGTGGCTACGAGCTGCTGATCGAGGAAGGGAAGCTCAAATGGTCCCTCATTCACTTCTGGCCGGGCAATGCGATCTCCATCCGCACGAAGCAAACCATCCCGCTCAAGACGTGGCTGCATGTCGTGGTGACCAATGACGGCTCCAGCCGGGCCGATGGCCTGCGCATCTTCATCGATGGCAAACTGGCCGCGGTGGACATCATCCGTGATAACCTCACCAAAAACATCCTCGGTGGCGGCGGAGACACGATTTCGCTCGGCGAGCGTTTTCGAGATCGCGGCTTCAAAGGCGGCCTAATCGATGATTTTCGTGTCTTTAGCCGAGATGTCTCCGATCCGTCCGATGCTGCCGATTCGTCTTTGCTGCAAAGCCGGGCGGAGGTCACGAAGCTGCTCGAAGCCCAAAAAGAAATGATGGTCATGCGGGAGCTGCCACAGCCGAAGAAGGCCTACACGCTCATCCGTGGTGAGTACGACAAGCGCAGCGAGGAGGTCGGCCCCATCACGCCCGCCGTTTTGCCGCCGATGAAGCCGGAATGGCCGAAGAACCGTTTGGGCCTCGCGAAGTGGCTCACGGCTCCGAATCATCCGCTGCTGGCCCGTGTGACCGTGAACCGCATCTGGGCCAGTTTGTTTGGTCGCGGCCTGGTGAAGACGTCGGAGGACTTCGGCAGCCAGGGCGAGCGTCCGCTGTATCCCGAATTGCTCGATTTTCTCGCTGGGCACTTCATCGCGAGCGGTTGGGATGTGAAAGGGCTCATTCACACCATCGTGTCGAGTCAGACCTACCAGCAGCGCAGCATCGCCGATGCCGCGACGATGGCGGATGATCCCGAAAACCAATGGCTGGCACGCGGTCCGCGGCATCGCCTCAGTGCCGAAATGATCCGCGACAATGCGCTCGCCATCTCCGGCCTGTTGCAAACGCAGATCGGTGGCCCGCCGGTGTATCCGTATGAGATGACGGAGGCCTTCAAACCCATCGGTCCCAGTGCTGGCGATGCCGTCTTCCGTCGCAGTCTTTACACCACCTGGCGTCGCACCAGTCCACCGCCGGCCATGCTGGCCTTTGATGCGCCTCGCCGGGCGGTTTGCACCGCGAAACGCGAGCGCACCGATAGTCCGCTGCAAGCGCTGATCCTGCTCAACGGCCCGCAATTCGTCGAAGCTGCCCGCGTGCTGGCCGAGAAGCTTCTCGGTGAGTCCAAAGGCGATACGAAGAAGCTCATCGAAAGCGCTTTCCTGCACTGCCTGAGTCGCCCGCCTGACGCGAAGGAGTTATCCATCGGCCAGGAGCTTCACGCGGAGCAGTTGGGGCACTTCACGAAGGATGCTGCTGCCGTGAAGAAGCTCCTCAATGTGGGCACGAAGAAGCCGAAGACGCCTTCGCCGGAACTCGCTGCCGCAGCCGTGCTCCTGCAGGCGCTCATGAATCACGATGAGTGCGTGGTGAAGCGGTGACCGGGTTTACTTTGCCAGCTCAGCCTTGGCTTCCATCAGCGCGGAGAGATTTGAATCGCCCTGAGGAAAGCATTCGATGACTCGGTTCCAGGCGAATTTCGTCTGGTCGTTCGAGGTGCCATTCGCGGCGAGTTTTTCCGCTCGGGCGAGGCCGAGCATGATGTAGCCGCTGCGTGGGCGCTGGATGAGCGCTTGCTGATACGCGGCCTTGGCGGCGGCGGCATCGCCGCGTTGCAGGTAAAAGGCTCCGGCCAGTTCGTGAACGGAGAGCGGCATGAGCGGCGGGTCCATGCGGTAGCCATCGGCATCGGCCGCGATGAGTCCATCAATGAAGATGCGGCCTGTCTGCATGCTGGAGGAGAGTTGTGCACGCAGCGTGCGGGCAAAGAGATCGAGGATGCGCGAGGCTCGCTGCGCATAAAAAATCTCTTCTGAGCGGTCGATCTGGCGGCCTGCATCGTTCAGCAACTGAGTCCATCGGGCGAGATCGCCGAGCGAGATGGAGGCCTGGTCACGGTTGCCGAGTTGAGCCGCCTGGAGGCCACGGGCGCTGGCCGCGAGACCTTCGAGGAAATACTTCGGCGTCGAGGGCCCGAGGTCGGAGGATTCACGAGCCAGCGTCTCCGCGGCCCGGGCGTAGTCACCAGCGCGGATAAGCAACCGGCCGGCGAGCGAGCGGCCTTCATAGGCGACGACCGACGCAGCTTCCGACCGCAGGCGCGAGGTGGCGAGGCGTGTCCGTTTCAGTTCCTCGGCATACAGCAAGCCCTCGCGAAGCCTTCCCGCCTCCGCATAGGCCTGGGCGAGGAAGTTCAGGTTGTGCGCGAAGTTCTCATTCTCCGCCGGTTCGATGCCCTCGGCCTTGTGGTAGGCCTCATCGACCGCGTAGGCGGCGCGAAAGTGGTCGATGGCAGCGTCATACTCGCCGCGAAAGAAGGCCACATGACCGGGCATGTGAACGGCGTGGCTTGCTCGCGGCGCCAGCCGGGCGATTTTTTGCGCCGCTGGCATGGCGAGGTCGATCTCCGGGCCGAGTTCGTAGAGGTGAATCGAATAGTGCAGCGCCGCGACATGGTTCGGGCTGCGTTTGAGCACCTCCTCGATGATCTGGATGCCACGCTCTTGTTTGGGCGTGCGTTTGCCATCGGAGGTATAACCGTCCTTTAAATAATACGCCGCCAGCGCTCCGGCATCGGTATCCGTGGGATCGGCCCGCCACTGCGCCTCCAGACGCTCGGCAAAACGTTCGCTGCCTTGGCTGACGAGGACTTGCAGGGCGTCGATGTAGCCCTGCTCGCGGGGTGAAACTTTGTCACGCAGGGCCATCAGGCGGCCCATGGCGTTTGTGCGTTCGACGAGGAACTCGGGCTTGGCTCCAGGCATGCACATCACGATGCCCCAGTAGGCCATGGCACAGTCGGGATCGAGTTCCGCAGCCCGTTGAAAGGCGCGGTAAGCCTCAAACTCCCAAAACACATGCAGGAGGTTCAATCCACAGTCGAAGTAGGCCTGCGCCTGAGGATTCGAGGTGGTAATCTGGATGCTGGAGGTCCCGATGCCGTCCCGCAAAGGCGGGGCAGGGAGGTGACGCACATTCGCCGTGAGGACACGATGCGGGTCTCCACAGCGGGAGGGCGGGGCGAGCTGAGGGGGCGTGCCTGAGGCATTTTGAGTGGCGTCTTTTTTGCATGCCGTCATCGCCATGACCGCGCCAAGCAGCAGGGCAGGGAGGGGGAAGTGAGCGGGTGAAACGAGCATGGAAACTGGGTGGAGTGGATTTCTTAGACTAGCTGACCATTCGTAAATGTATATTCTCAATGATGAGCCGCGAATGAGATAATTCTTGCAATGTTGGGATTGTTCCGGCGCTGGCGAGTCGCTAACACTACGATGCTCGAATCAGATTCACGTCTGATCTCAAACCCGAAAATCAACGTCACGAACATCATGAAAAAGCTGCTCTTCGCCCTCGCCGCAGTCGCCACCCTCTCCGGGTCGTCCTTCTCCCAGGTCGTCAACCCGTTCCAGAATGTCTTGGCGCTCTACGACTTCAACAACCTGAGCAATTTCAACGACCCCAACAAGGTCACCTACTGCGCTCCCTGCCTCGTGGCGACGGATCTATCCCTGAACACGCTTTCGCAGAGCCTGCACTTCTTCGGCGGCCCGGACGGCTCGAAGTTCCGCTGCTTTGCCGGATGGGACAAGACCTATGACTATTCCTTCGTGCGCAGTGATCTGAGCCAGGAGATGAACACGCTGGCCTTCGACGTGCTGGTGAATCCTGGTGAGACCATCTCGATCAGCGGTCTCAGCCTCGACTGGAAGCGCCCGTTTGCCGGTTCGGTGGACTCGATCCAGGCTTCCGTCTTCTGGGAAGACAGCAGTGGCGTCATCCAGCACCGCACGTCCGGCCCGGTTGCCATGAACAACACGGGCATCTGGAACGACCTTGATTTCTCCTTCACCAATGGCTCCGCCGCCTTCCCGACGGGACTCGCTGCCGATGGCGAAACCTACCATTTTGAGCTTTACGCCTGGGGCGCTCAAGGAGGCACCCTCTACCTCGACAACATCACCCTGCACGGTGAGTGCGCCCCCATCCCAGAGCCGGGCGGTGCCCTCCTCCTCGGTGCAGCCGGCCTCGCGGTCCTGCTGCGCCGTCGGAACCGCCGCTAAGGCATTCGAGCAGCCTTTTCGTGACCAAGGCCGTGGAGCAATCCACGGCCTTTTTCGTGCCCAAGCGCCCGAGGCTGTTCCCACAGGTTTTACATGGCTTGTGATATATTAGGTCGATCTTGGCGTAATGGGGAGCCATGAAGAGCTCTCTCGCTGCCTCCTTCGCCTTCGTTTGCGTCACCTCGGTTTCCTTCGCCGCCCCACAGGTTCAACCTGTTGCTGCCGCGAAGGAGATTGATGCCATCCTTGCTGCTGACTGGCAGAAGCACAAACTTCAAGGCAACCCTGCCACGGACGACAACACCTTCGTCCGCCGCATTTACCTCGACATCATCGGTCGCATTCCGACCACTCGCGAGGCGGAGTCCTTCCTCAATGACAAGGCCGCCGATAAGCGTGCGAAGCTCATCGACAAGCTGCTCGCCTCCGAAGCCTATGTGCAGCACTTCTTCAACTACTGGGCCGATGTGCTGCGCCTCACCAGCAACGGCAACCAGACCGGGGCGATCACCGGCGCGGCGTATGCAAACTTTGTGAAGGAGTCGCTTCGCGAGAACAAGCCGTATGACAAATTTGTCGCCGAGATGATCGCCGCGCAGGGCAAGGCGTGGGAGAATGGCGCTATCGGCTACTACATGCGTGACCGCGGCATGCCGCTGGACAACATGGCGAACACCACACGCATTTTCCTTGGCACCCGCATTGAGTGCGCCCAGTGCCACAACCATCCCTTCGACAAGTGGTCGCAGATGCAGTTCTTCAAAATGGCCGCCTTCACTTACGGCGTGCAGACCCAGGACTACAATGGCGGCATCATGGGCGATGTGCGTGACCTGCTCCGCGAGCAGGAAGATGCCGCTCGCTCCGCCATCAAGGAGCCAGAGCGTCCGAAGCGTCCGCAGATCAATGGCAAGATGACCAAGGAAGAGCGTGCGGCCGCCGAAAAAACCTACACGGACGCCTACAAGAAGTATGAGGCCGACATGAAGGTCGTGCAGGTCAAGCGCCGCGAGGTGCAGGACAAGCTCCGCAAGGAGCAGCGCGGCTATCAGGAAGCCATGAACGATGTCCGCGACACCATGCGCTACACCAGCGTGAGCACCCGTGATGCCAAGCTCACCCTGCCGCATGACTATCAGTATAGCGATGCCAAGCCCAAGTCCGTCGTCTCTGCCGGCACCATGATGGGCCACGATTGCGTCTGCCAGCCCGGCGAGACCCCGCTGCAGGCCTACGCCCGCTGGATGACCAGCCCGGAGAATCCGCGTTTCACCACCGTCATCGCCAACCGCCTGTGGAAGCGTGTTTTCGGCCTCGCCCTCATCGAGCCGCTCGACGAGCTCATGGACATGTCCGTGCCGATGGTTCCGGAGATGGAGAAGCACCTCGAAAAGCTCGTCATCGACTTCAAGTATGACATGAAGGCGGTCCTGCGCGTGCTCTACAACACCAAGGCCTACCAGGCCCAGGTGTCCCGCGAAGAATACGCCGCTGGCAGCACCTACCATTTCACTGGACCGCTCCTCCGCCGCATGACCGCCGAGCAGATGTGGGACAGCTTTGTCACCCTCATCAATCCGAGCCCGGATATGATCAACCAGGCCAATCGCGATGCCATGGAGCAGCGCATCCTCCAGGCGAAAAAGATCGCCGACAGCGTCGATGCCCTCACGCCGGAGCAAGCTCTCGAAGGCCTGCAGAAAGCCGCGAAGATCTATGGTATGAACCGCGAGCGCACCGAGGTGCAGCAGAAGCTTTACGCCGAGGCCCGCACCCAATGGAAAGAAGCCCAGGACAAGGCCGAGGCCATGAAACCCGGCCCCGAGCAGGAAGCCGCTCTTGCCAAGGCTAAGGAACTCCGCGCCAAGTCAGACGCCATCCGCAGCGAGGTGAACCGCATTCAAAACGAAGGCCGCAAGGTCACCTACGCCGAGGTGATCACCACCGGCCAGAAGAAGCTCTTCGAGAAGGTGACAGGCAAGCCCTATCAAACCGTCGCTCTTAACACCAAAGGCGGCTCTGAGGCCGCCCCGGCCATGATGGCGGGTGATTCCATGATGATGATGGCCAGCGGCGTCCGCACCGAAAAGGTCGTGATCCCCGGCTACGACCGCAAAGAGCTCACCAAAGAGGAAAAAGAGGCCGTGAACGCCAAACTCCGTGCTGCTTACGAAGAGGAGGCCGACTACTACGGCATCACCGAGCCCAAGGAGCGCAAACAATACGTCGCCACCCGCGAGCGCATGAGCCGCGATACGCTTCGTTCCGCCGAGCTGGAAAGCCCCGCTCCGCGCGGCCATTATCTTCGCGAATTCGGCCAGAGCGACCGCGAGACCATCGAAAACGCCAACAATGAGGCCAGCGTGCCCCAGGCGCTCGCCATGATGAATGGAAGCCTGCTTCCGCAGCTGCTCGACCGGTTCAGCCAGCTCATGCTCACCATGCGGAAAGCGCAGTATCCCGATGACAAGGTCGAGGCCGCCTACATGACCATCCTCTCCCGCAAACCGAGCACGAATGAGAAAGCCGCCTGGCTCAAAGCCCAGGACAACGGCCTGCAGGACATCCAGGACCTCGTTTTCTCCCTTCTGAACACCCAGCAGTTCATCTTCATCCAGTAATTGCCCGCCGTTTTCACCAGCAAAGACAGACAAACAACAACACACCACGCGCCTCCCATGAAACAAGAGCTTGCCTCCAAACTCCTCCGCTCCGGCGAAATCAGCCGCCGTGACTTCGCCGCGAAAACCGCCTCGTCGCTTCTCGGCGTCGGCCTTCTCGGAAACTCGCTCGCCAGCAAGTCCTTCGCCGCCTTTGAAGGTTCCTCGAAGCTCAAGCAGGCCGCCACGGCGAAAAACGTCATTTACCTCTACATGAGCGGTGGTCAGTCCCACATGGACACCTGGGACGTGAAGGAAGGCGTCGAGACCGCCGGCCCCACCAAGCCCATCAAGACCAGTGCCGACGGCGTTCGTATCTCCGAATACCTGCCGAACACGGCGAAGCACATGCATCACGGCACCATCGTGAACTCCCTTACCTCCACCCAGGGCGCTCACGAGCAGGGCAATTACATCATGCACACCAGCTATGAGCTGCGGGGCACCATCCGCCATCCCGCCATGGGCGCGTGGCTGAACGTCTTCCAAGGCGGCGGGAACAGCACCCTGCCGAACTTCGTCTTTGTCGGCAACGACAGCCGTCATCCTGGCGCTGGCTTCTTCCCCGCCGCGCAGGCCCCGCTGTTCGTCTCCAATCCGGAAAACGGCCTCAAGAACATCAAGAACAGCCAGCCCGAGAAGCTGCAGGCCCGCATGGCCCTCGCTGACGAGCTCGACAAGGACTTCCGCACCACCTTCGCGCATCGCAACGTCAAGGCCTACGCCGACATGTATGACGACGCCATGGCCATGATGAAGTCGGAGGACCTCAAGGCCTTTGACCTGACCGAGGAAGCCACCGACGTCCGTGCCGCCTACGGCAAAGAAGCCTTCGGTCAGGGCTGCCTGCTCGCCCGCCGCCTCGTCGAGCGCGGCGTGCGCTTCGTCGAGGTCTCCCTCGGCGGCTGGGACACGCACAATGCCAACTTCGTCGCCGTCCCCGAGCGTTGCGAAACGCTCGACAAGGGCCTTTCCGCCCTGCTCAACGACCTGAACCTTCGTGGCATGCTCCAAGACACGCTCGTCGTCGTCACCACCGAGTTCGGCCGCACGCCCGACATCAATCAGAATGTCGGCCGCGATCACTACCCGAAGGCCTTCTCCGCGGTCATGTTCGGCGGCGGCGTCAAAGGCGGCTACGTCCACGGCAAAACCGACAAGGAAGGTCGTGAGGTCGTCGAGGACAAGGTCAAGGTGCCCGACTTCAATGCCACCATCGCCTATGCCCTCGGTCTCCCGCTCGACCAGGTTATCTACAGCCCGAGCAAGCGCCCCTTCACCATCGCCGACAAAGGCCAGCCGGTGACGAGCGTCTTCGCGTAAGGCTCATTCACGTTCAAACTCACGAAGCAGCCGAGGCTCCAGCAGCCTCGGCTGCTTTTCTTTGGGCCTCTTTCGCCTCAAACGCCTCCTTCGCGATCTTGCGGGCCGCGGAGACGATGTGCGGGCAGGCTTCAATGCAAAGCAGGGGAATGGCTCCGGACTGTCTTTTGGACTCATCTCCCGGAAACTCATTTCCCGGCGTGAGCGGCCAAAGGATGCGGCGCTGGCAGTTTTTGGCCGCGCAGGTCTTCTTCACCATGTCAAAAGCCTGCTCATCGGAAATCGTATTCGTGAAGCGATACATGCCCGTCTGGCGTCCGAGCAGCTCGCGTAGCGGTGTGGAGTTCAAACGATTCGCCTCGTGGGCGGCCGCACAACCGACCGCCGCCGGGTAAAAGAAATCGAGTGCCAGTCGCAGCTCGTCCAAGGTATCCACATGCAGTTCCCAGCCTCGCTTCATCGTCGGCGCAGAGTGCAGCGGACGAAATTTCCCCGCCGCATCGCACCGGGCGATCTCACGAGCCGCGATGGCACCTTCGTGTGAGTCCAGATCCGAGCTTTCACGATCCAAAACATGCCGCAGCGAGTAACCGCCCTCCGTTTTGATCTTCACCGCAATCTCACCGATGACATTTCGACCTTCCGCCAGCCATTGGGCGAGCTTGTCACTCAACTGCCCACCGCCCGCTGTCCACTGCCCACCGACCGCATGCTTCGCATCAAAATCATGCACCTGGTCCAAAATGACCTCCGCCATCAATGACTCGGTGCCGATCGCTCCGCTGTAATAAAGGTTCCGACCATGCAGGTGATGCGGATTGGAATGGAAGAGGCCGATCTCGCTCAAGGCAGCCCCGGTCTCTTCTCGCATGCCGAGCAGCACCGGAATGTCCTGGAAGCTGTGCAGGCCGTCCGCGATGAAAAAGGGCACCACGACCACATTCGGCGCGGTGGTCATCTTGGACCAGTCGGCCACAAACGGAGCCTCCTCCATGTAGGCATCCACCACCTCGGCAAAACCGTAGCCGCCTTCGCGGATGAGCTTCACCTGGTCCTGGATGGCTTTCGTTGAGTTCTCATTCAGGTTCGTGCCGTGGCCCACGATGATGAGGCTCGTCTCAGATCGAGAGACGCCGGGAGCCACCTCATCGGCACGTTGCAGCAGCAGCCGCGTCATGTTCGGATGGATGCCCACCGGATCGCAGTAATGGATGGTTTTGCCATCGCGATGCGTCACTGGCCCGTCGAGACGCAGTTCACGCGGCAGCACCTGCTGGCAGAAGTAGCCCTCGCTGATGAAATTCGGCACGATGTAGATCACCTCGCTCTCCACCATCTCATACACCTCCCGCATGTTTGGCTCCTCCTTCCAGAAACAGCACGCCACCTCGCGGAAGAGGCCGCGACGGCGGATTTCATCGGCGTGGAGATGCGTCGGAGCGCTGGAGTCAGGGTTCATCGTCGAACCATGACCGACGAGAATGAGTGCGGCGTGAGTGTGGGTGTTCAAAGCGGGAGAGAGACAGAGTTACGTCAGCCGTGCCGGAAACGGATGTCGCGAATTTTGGCCGCGGGCAGGCGGTTTTGGAGTCGCTTGAGGATTTTTCCCTTTTCGAGCATCAGCGCATGATGCGCCGAGGGCTGGATGAGGCGCACGGTGAGGATGCCGCGCTCCATGCTGTCAGGTCGCGTGAGTTTAAAAAGCAGGTCGCCGACGATCTCCTGCCAGGCGGACAGCACGTCTTCCAGCTTCACCCGATCCGCGAGGCCGGCCGCGGCCACGATTTTGGGTGCCAGATCCGCCACGCTGAGCGTCGGCAGCGTCATCACCGGCCCATCTGACACGCCGCGCCACGCCGCCATCAGGCGATGGCGCATGAGCTGCTTCGGGGTTGGCTTGCGGTCGGACATTGAAATCATGCTAAACCCGCCTCGCCCCGCGCCCAACGTGAATTTGACCCCAGACCGATTCTTGACTATGCCCTCCGCTCCCATGTCCGCCCTCGACACCCAGATCACCAAATCCGCCGTCCTTCTCGAAGCACTGCCCTACATGCAGGCCTTTCGTGGCTGCACGTTTTTGATCAAAGTCGGCGGCAGTGCCATGGAGGACCCGGTGCAGGTCGATTCCTTCCTGCGCGATGTCGTTTTCCTCGAAGCCGTGGGCATCAATCCCGTCATCGTGCACGGCGGCGGCAAGGCGATCTCCAAAGCCATGGTCGAATCCGGCCTGGAGGCCAAATTCATCAACGGCATGCGCGTCACCGACGATGAGACGATCAAAATCGTCGAGGAGACCCTCGCCCGCGTCATCAACCCGGAGATCGTGAACAAGATCAATGCCTTCGGCGGCAAGGCTGTCGGCATTCCCGGCACGGAAGTCTTCCTCGGCGAAAAAATGAAGGGCGATCTCGGCTGGGTCGGCGAGGTGAACGACTGCAAACTCGGCCTCATCCAGGCTGCGGTGGCTGGCGAGTTTGTTCCGGTTGTCTCGCCCGTCGCCCGTGAGCTCGCCAGCGGCAAAACGCTCAACGTGAACGCCGATCTCGCCGCCTGTGCCCTCGCCAAGCGCCTCAAAGCCACCAAGCTCATCTTCCTGAGCGACGTGCGCGGCGTCATGCGAGATCCTAAGGACGACAGCACACTCATCCCGAGCCTCGACGAAGCCAGCATCGCCAAGCTGAAGGCCGAAAAAGTCATCAGCGGCGGCATGATCCCGAAGGTGGATAGCTCTCTCGATTCCCTCCGCGGCGGCGTCGGCAAAGTGCACCTCATCGACGGCCGTTTGCCGCATGCTTTGATCCTCGAAATCTTCACCGATGGCGGCATCGGCACGGAGATTCATCTCTAAAAACCCGGGTTGCCGTTTCATCTGCGGGTATTATTTTCCAGCCATGAGCACCGTCGCCAAAGAAAAGCTCGCTGACATCGTCACCCTCTCCCCCGAAGAGATGCGTGAGATCATGCTTGGAATTCACGAGGCCCTTGAAGAGATCGAGGACATCGAAGATGCGAAGCGCATTCGTGGTGAGATCGAGCGCGGGGAGACCTCTCTTCACTCTTGGGACGAGGTCATGAAAGAACTAGGACTCACAGATGCCGACCTGGATCGTTCAGTTTGAAACCGCCGCCAAAAAGCAGCTCCTCTGCCTCGATCCAGGTTTGCCGCGGCGGATCATGTCCAAGTTGGAAACTCTCAAGGCCAATCCCAGAAGCCAGGGTGCCATCAAGTTGAGTGGTTCGTCTTCCTGGCGAGTGCGTGTTGGCGACTACTGCATCATTTACGACATTCTGGATCAACAGCTCATCGTCTCCGTTATCAAAGTCGGCCACCGCCGCGAAATCTACCGCTAAACCATCACTCCACGACTCCATCCCTCCATGTCCGCTCCTCATCCCGAAACCCAATGGCTCTCGCAATACGTGCTCGGCAACTACGGCCGTTACGACGTGTGGCCCGTGCGAGGTGAGGGGCCGTATGTGTGGGACCGCGATGGGAAGAAGTATCTCGATTTCGCGGGCGGCGTTGCGGTTTGTCCGCTTGGGCATTGTCCGCCGACGGTGGTAAAGGCACTTGCCGAGCAGGCGAGCACGCTCATCCATGTCTCGAACTGGTATTGCATCGACAAGCAGGCCGAGCTGGCGCGTCTCATCGTCGAGGAATGCGTGGAGATTCCCGGCACGTGCTTCTGCTGCAACAGCGGCGCGGAGGCGAACGAGGGCCTGATCAAATTCGCCCGCAAATACGGCCAGCAGACAGGCGGACGTTT
>JBKCXA010000421.1:0-6964 GCA_046316935.1 Prosthecobacter sp. | reverse complement strand
GGACATCTCCGTCATCCCGATGCTGGCGATGTTTCCACTCCTCGCCAGCGGTGTGGCCACGGGCGAGGATCATGGCTGGTTGCAAGAGCTGCCGCATTGGGCGCAGCCGCTCGTCACGCTCGGCGCGGTGGCGGTCATTGTGGTGGCCGGGCAGTTTGTGGTGCCGCGAGGCTTTGCGATCCTCGCTAAAACGGGCCTGCGGGAGCTGCTGACGGCCGCGGCCTTGCTGCTGATCGTGGGCGTGGCCTTGCTGATGACCGAGGTAGGGCTGTCTCCGGCTCTCGGTGCCTTCGTGGCTGGCGTGGTGCTGGCGGGCAGTCACTACCGCCATGAGTTGGAGAGCAATCTGGAGCCGTTCAAAGGCCTGCTGCTAGGTTTGTTTTTCCTCGCGGTGGGTGCCTCACTCGATTTCAGCGTCATCGCGGCCAGGCCCGTGCTCATCGCGGCGCTGGTGATCGGTTTGATCGTGACGAAAGCCGTGGTGATGTATGCGGTCGCCACCGTGCTGCGACTGCGTGGCAGTCATCGCTGGCTGCTGGCGTTAGCCTTGGCACAGGGCGGCGAGTTTGCCTTCGCGCTGCTTTCGATGGCCATCCAGCAGCGCATCCTCGATGCGGAAACCTCAAAACTGCTCGTCGCCGTCGTGGCGCTTTCGATGGCCATCACGCCACTGCTCTTTGTGATCTATGAAAAAGTCATCGCGCCACGCTACATGGCAGTGAGTGCCCCGACCCGCGAGGCGGATGCCATTGATGAACATGACGCCCCGGTGATCATGGCTGGCTTCGGCCGCTTCGGGAACTTCGTGGGCCGCTTCATGATGTCGCAGGGCATTAAAGTGACCGTGCTGGAGAGCGATCCCGATCATGTGGACATGCTGCGCAGCTTTGGCTTCAAGGTCTTCTATGGCGATGCCACCCGTCTCGATCTTCTCCACGCGGCCGGCATCGCCCAGGCCCGCATGCTCATCATCAGTCTCGCCGACCGCACGAAGGTGGCGCAGCTCGTCACCGAGGTGCGGGAGCGTTTTCCGAACGTGCGCATCCTCGCCCGGGCACATGACTACGACCAGCGCTACGAGTTCATCAGCCTCGGTTTGAAGTCGGAGGACGTTGTCCACGAGCAGATGCACAGCGCCCTCGAGCTCGGCGTGAAGGCCCTTCGCGTGCTTGGCAAGCCCGCCGAGGCCATGGAGGCCGCCGCGAAGCGCTGGAAAGGCTTCGACGAGGAGACCTTCCACCTGCTCCTGCCCGTGCATGACGACATGGACGCCTACGCCAGCATCGTCCGCGACCGCCGCATCCAGCTCACCCAGCTCTTCGAGCGTGACCGGGCGAATGCGGGGGATGCGTGAGGTTCACTGGATCAAATACGACTCACTTCAATCTGAAGGCGTGGCGTCAATCACGAGTTGATAGCGATAGTCGCCATCATCCCATTCGATCTGATTGCTCTGCACCTTGATATTCCGTGCAAAAGGCCTGTTTTCTTGGAAATCACGACCGGCCTCATACAAGACCCGACCGCGAAACTCCAGTCGAGTGTGGTCAATCGCCATCATTTCGAACCCGCTCGACCGGGTGAAATGCCTCCACTCGACCTTCCCAAAGGCAAGCGGGTAGGACTCCAAGTGGAGCAAATGAAGCCTTTCCTTCCCCAGCCCAATACCCATCACAGCTCCCACGAAGATTCCGGTTATAAAGATGCCTGCAAAAGCGGCGAATCGTAGGGCTGCCCGTTTCATGATCGCATAGGTATGAGCGATCATAGGAATCTCAATTTTCATTTCCAGTTCCGGTGTCCCGTGCCATCTAGCCCGCCGCCCATGCCACGTCTTTCCACCTCGAAGCCCGTCCTCACCGTCCCACCCTCCAGCGCAAGCGTCATCACGCTGCAGAATGGCCTCGAAGTCATCGTGCGTGAAGACCCTGCGCATCCGCTCGTCAGCGTGCAGGTGTGGATCAAGGCAGGCAGCCTCCAGGAGGAGCAGCACACGGGAGCTGGCATCGCGCATTGCGTGGAGCACATGCTTTTCAAAGGCACGGAGAAGCGTGAGGCCGCGCAGATCTCGCAGGGCATCCAAGCGCTCGGCGGTTATGTGAATGCCTACACGACCTTCAACCGCACGGTTTATTGGATCGACGGCCTCGCCGAGCACACCGACGGCTATCTCGACATCCTTGCCGACATGGTGCGCCACTCGAAGCTCGATGGCGATGAGCTCACGCGCGAGATGGATGTCATCCGCCGCGAGATGGCGATGGGCCATGATGATCCCGGCGATGTCACCCAGCATCTGCTGATGGGCACCGTCTTCCGCCAGCATCCGCTGCGCCATCCCATCATCGGCCACCGCGAGGTCTTTGATCAAATCACCCGCGCTGATGTGGCAGGCTTTGTGCAGCGTCACTATGTGCCGAACAACGCGTTCATCGTCATCGCGGGCGATGTGAAAACCGACGAGGTCCTCGAAGCCGTGAAGAAGCACTTCGGCACGTGGAAACGCCGCGCCTTTGATCCCGCGCTGCTGCCGCAGGAACCGCGTCAGCAAGGCAACCGCTATGCCGCTAAGAATTTCACCACCGATCTCACCCGCGTGGCCTTTGGCTGGCAGATCCCAGGGGAGAGCCATGCGGACAAAGCCGCGCTCGACGTGCTCGCCTTCCTTCTCGGCAGCGGCCGCAGCTCGCGTTTGTATCAAGAGCTGCGTGAGAAAAAAGCCCTCGCGCATTGGGTCTGGGCCGGAGCGTGGTGTGCCGCCGAATGCGGCCTCTTCACCGTCGAGGCCGAGTGCAATCCCGCGGATGCCGCGAAGCTCCGCGAAAGCATGACGCAGGTCGTTGAGCAGATGCGCAAAACCGGCCCCGGCCGCCCGGAGCTCGACAAGGCGGTCCGCGCCACGCTGGGCAGCCAGATTCGCACGCTCACCACCGTGAAAGGCCAGGCCAGCTCGCTCGGCCATGGTTGGTTGCTCGCCGGATCGCTCGACTACCAGCGCCAGTATCTCGCCGCCATCAGCGCCCTCACGCCCGATGCCATTCGCGAGGTCGCGCGGCGCTATCTGCTGCCCGAGGCCATCTCCACCGTCCTCGTCGGCCCGGAGGTCGAAAACGCGAAAACCATTCCAAACAGCTCCGAAGGCTCCCACGCTGAGATTCAGGCCTTCACGCTCAAAAACGGCCTCAAGCTCGTCGTTGGCGAAAACCCACGCCTGCCGCTCGTCAGCATCCGCGCCAACTTTTTGGCCGGTGTGCCCGCCGAGACCGATCTCACCGCAGGTGTCACACAAATCTCCGCGCACATGCTGCTCAAGGGCACCAAGAAACGCAGCGCCGCCGAGATCGCCGCGGAGTTGGAGAACCGCGGCGGCTCGCTCACCTGCAATGCGGACGCGCATCGCTTCATTCTCGGTGCCGATGTCATGCGCGGCGATGAGGACGATGCGCTCGATCTGCTCTCCGACCTCATTTTGAACCCCGCGTTGCCCGCCACCAGCCTCGCCGATGTGAAGAAGCGCCAGCAGGCCAGCATCCTCGAAGAGAAAGAGGACCCTCTCACCGTGGCGCTGCGCAAGGCACGCCGCGAAATCTTCGCCGGCCAGCCCTTCCACCGCACCGCGCTCGGCAACGAGCAAACCGTCGCCAGCCTGAAGCTCTCCGACTGCCGCGACATGATCCGCGCCAGCTTTGCCACGCACAACGGCGTGCTCTCCGTCTTCGGCGATGTGAAGGCCGCCGAGGTCAAAAAGCAGGTCGAAAAGGCCTTCGCGAAGCTGGCGAAAGGCCCGCGCCACAGCACCCACAGCCGCACCTACCACGCCAGCGCCAAACCCGCCGCGTGGACCGAGCATCTCGACAAGGAGCAGGCCGTGCTGGTCGTCGGTTTCCGCACCGTCGGCCTCGAAGACCGCGATGTGCATGCCCTCAGCCTCATTGATGAAGCCTGCAGCGACATGGGCAGCCGCCTGTTCAATCGCATCCGTGAGGAACTCGGCCTCGCCTACTACATCGGAGCGCAAAACTTCGCCGCCATGGGCGCAGGTGCCTTCTACTTCTACGTCGGCACCGATCCGAAGAAGGTCAAACAAGCCGAGAAGGAGCTCATGGCGCAGATCAACGACCTCGCCGCCAACGGCCTGCACACCGACGAGATCGAACGCGCCCGCGTCACGTGGCGCAGCTCCTGGCTGCGAGCCCAGCAAGGCAATCCCGGCATGGCCGACAGCCTTGCCTGGCACGAGTTGAATGGCCGCGGCTGGGACTACTTCCAAAAACTCCCCGGCATCATGGCCGACATCAGCGCGAAGGAAATCCAACGCATCGCCGCAAAATACTTCGGCGAGAAAAAGGCCTTCATCGTCCGCGTGCTGCCGAAGTGAGGCAGCCAGGCCTCACAGGATGTTCACCGCAGCCCCGCCATCGACCACGATCCCCTGCCCGGTGATGTAGGCACCGGCCTCGCTGGCGAGGAGGAGCGCCGGACCGGCGAGTTCGCGAGGAGCAGCCCAGCGTTTAAGCGCCGTGCGGTCGGCGAAGTATTTCTTTTCCTCGTCGTTGAGCAGCTTGCCGGGCATGTCCGTGAGGAAAGGGCCGGGGCAGAGGCAGTTCACGGTGATGCCGTAAGGCCCGAGATCGAGCGCGCTGGCACGGGCGAGTCCGATCAAAGCGGCCTTGCAGGCGCAGTACACATTTCTTTTCAAGCGTCCGCCCACGCCCAGCACGCTGGAGATGTGGATGACGCGCCCCCACTTCCGCTGCTTCATCGCCGGCACGAGCGCCCTCGTGAGCGCCATGACGGACGTGAGGTCCACCTCGACATTACGATCCCACACATCATCGGTGATCTCGTCGATGGCCTGAGGGTTGTTGATGCCGGCGTTGTTGACCAGGATGTCGATCTTGCCGAGGCGCTTCTGCGACTCCTCGGCGAGCGCCTTGACCTGCGCCCGGTCCGCCATGTCAGCCACCATCCACTCGACTTTGACGTTCAATCCCTCGCCAATCTCCGCGGCGGCGGCCTTCAACTCGTCGGCACTTCGACTGGAGATGAAGACATCAGCGCCTGCTTCCGCGAAGCCGCGTGCCATGGCCTTGCCGAGGCCTTTGCTGCCGCCGGTGACGAGGGCGCATTTACCGGAGAGATCGAAAAGAGGTGAGGAGGACATGGGCGGATGACGAATGATGAAGAGCTATGGCGTGGCATTCCAGCCCATCATCATGCCGACGATGCTGGTGGAGTTGAAGAGAGCATGAAGGATCATCGGAGCGAGCAGGCAACCGGTGAATTCGTAAGCGGCGCAGAAGAAGAGGGCCAGCACCCAGAGCGGAAGCAGGCTGCCGGTGTGCATGTGGATGATGGCAAAAAAGAGGCCGGAGAGCAGCGCGGCAAAGGGAGCATCCGTGTAGCGCTTCAGCACGCCGTAGATGAAGCCACGAAAAAGCGTCTCCTCGACCACCGGAGCCACCACGACGGCCGCGAGGATGATGAGCACGCGCAGCACCGTGTCATCGGTCTCCACAAAGGCCCGCACGAGCTCCTGCTCCTGAGCTCCGGGGGCGAGCTGTTGCAGCCATTCGTTGGAAAGCACCGCGGTGGTGCCGACGACGACGAACATGGGGATCAGGGCTAGCAGTATCGTGACGGCGAGAAGCTTCCAACGCACCACGGTGAAGCCAAACAGCTCTACCGGGTGCAGATGACGCACATGGGAAAGATAGACGAGCAGCACGCAGCAGAGCATGAGCTGGAAAAAGATGCCCAGCGCCACCTCGTTCACCCCCGGCGTGGTCTGCGGCGTGGCGGCCACCTGCGAAAGCGGCTGCATGATGGCGCTCAGGAGCAGGCCGAGGCCTGCGGCCAGCGCCACGAGATCGATGTCACCATACTGCTGCGAGGTCACGAGTCCTTCGTGGTTCCACGCCGCTTCGGGCCGCATGAGACGCAGCCATTTATAACCAAGCAACCCCAGAAACATCGCCAGTCCGGCGATGCAGGTGAAGTCTTGGAGCACAGCGATGTTGGCGATTTCCGGCATGCGCGGGCTCAGCGGGCGTAGGTGGAGGAGAGGTAGTAGGGCACGCCGGGTTGCAGGCGCGGCAGCGCGGCGCTGCCGCCGAGGTTCAGCTCCACCTTCGCAGGCTGTTTGCCGCTGCTGAGCGAGGCCTCAGCGAGGCCGAGCGCATCAAAGAGGCTGTGATCCTGCTTGTAGCGCACCACCGCCGCACCGGGAGCCTTGCCCAGCTCACGAGCGAGGGCGCGGGCGTCCTCAATGTAGCCGATTTGATCCACCAGCTTCGCGGCGAGCGCCTCGCGGGCGGTGACGACACGGCCATCGGCCACCGTGCTCTTGAGCAGGTCCTTCGGCTGCTTGCGCGCCTCGCTCACGATGCCGAGAAAGCGATCGTACATCTGCGCCACGAGATTCTGGATGTAGGCCTTCTCATCATCGCGCATCGGCCGGGCGCCGCTGAGGCTGTCCTTGAAGGGACCGCTGGTGAAGGTGTTCATGCCGAGGCCGACTTTCCCGAACAGATCGGCGTAATTGATCGACTCCATGATGACCCCGATACTGCCGGTGAGCGTGGTCTCGCTGGCGAGGATCTTCGTGGCACCGCAGGCGACATAGTAGCCACCGCTCGCCGCGACGGAGTCCATGTGAACGACCACCGGTTTCACGGCGGCGGCTTTTTTCACCGCGTTATAAAGCACGTCGCTGGCCGTAACCTCGCCGCCGGGGGAGTTGATGCGCAAAACGATGGCTTTCACCTCCGCATCGGCCGTGGCCTGGGCGAGCTGGCGTTTCAGGCTCTCGAGGCTGGGCATCGCCTCGGAAAAAAGCCCCTCGGAAGAAAACGACGAAATGATGCCGTCGAGGTCGATCTGCACGATTTTTGCCGTCGCCTTGTCCTTCGCGGCCTCGAGCAGATTTTCGCGAAATTTGGGCAGCGGCTTGGCAGGCATCGAG
>JBKCXA010000420.1:0-17262 GCA_046316935.1 Prosthecobacter sp. | reverse complement strand
CGCCATGCACATGGACCTCCTTCCCGCCGAGGCATTGATGAGACATCCCAACCTTGCCAAACTCGCTCAGCGTGGCGGTCGCGGAAGTTTCGGCGTGAATGTGAACGTCGCCAAAGATGCGGCGGAGTGCTTTCCCATCCGTGTGACGCCCGCCGTGACGCTCGGCGCTCTCGAACTCCGCGATGACGGTCGTCTGCGCACCTACACCATCGTCTCCGGCACCTGCTTTTACGATGGCGATCAATTTCCGCCCGAGATGCATGGCAACGTCTTCGTGCCCGACTCCGCCGGTCATCTCGTCGGCACCTTGAAGCTCGATGGCGATGTGAATCCGCACGCCAAGCGATTCTTCCCACCCGAGCAAGAACTCATCGCCAGCACCGACGAACGCTTCCGCCCTGTGAATGCCCGCGTCGGCCCCGATGGCGCTCTTTACCTCGCTGACATGTATCACGGCATCATCGAGCACGTCATCTTCATCGTCCCCTGGCTCACGAAGCAGATCGCCGAACGCAAACTCCACGAAGGCAACGACCACGGCCGCATCTGGCGCATCGTGAGTGAGCGGAGCGCGAAGAGCGAAGGGAGGAGAGTTGGAGTGGAGAAGTGGAGTGATGGAGAGTTGGTGGAGGCTCTCGGTCATCCGAATGGCTGGCAGCGAAACACGGCGCAACGGCTGCTGGTCGAGCGTGGTGGACTTCAGTTGCTGCCTTTGCTTGATGAAGTGCTGGCATCGGAAGAGTCCAAAGGGCTTCAGGCACTTCATGCACTGTGGACTCTGGATGGATTGGGCGCATGGAGCGAAGGTCGCATTGCTCTGGCTGCTGCCAACACGGATTCAAGAGTGCGGGCAGCAGCGGCACGTTTATCCAGAGGGAGGACTCCGTTGCTTTACGAAGAAGAGACTGAAGAAGTTCAGTTACACGCGGCCATGTCAGAGGCTATGCATGGTCACAGGATCAATCTTGGTTTGCTTGCCTCGTATTTGACGCGCAACGAAACGGATCTGGCCCGCATTGCAGTGATGACATCGCTGCATGAGCATGAGTTGGAGATGTTGAACCGCTTGCTGGAGCGGGATGAGTGGTCTCAAAGCACCGCGCATCGCGTCGAGACGCTCAAACTGCTCTCGCAGCTCGCGTGCATGGATGGCAAGGCGGAGGCCATTCTCGCAAAAATGGCCGAAACGGTGGTTTGGCAGCGTGAGGCCTTGTTGGATGGTTTTCTCGCTTCGCAGGCCAAGGTCACCTTGAAGGCCAAACCGGCTTTTTTCGATGAGATGGCCTCGAATCGTGACATCGCGGCCCGCGAGCGGCTTCAAAGGCTGCGCTCGGCTCTGACATGGCCTGGCGCTGAAGTTTTGCCGATCACAACGCGTAACCTCAGCGAGGCCGCGAAGAAGCAGATCGAACGCGGCGCGACAGTGTATCAGAGTGTCTGCGGCCTCTGTCATCAGCCCACGGGCTACGGCGTGCCGAATGTGGCACCACAACTGGCGGAAAGTTCGTGGGTCACGGGCGAGCCGGAGCGACTCATCCGCATCGCGTTGCATGGCTTGTATGGCGAGATCGAAGTGAACGGTCAGAAGTGGAACCTCGCCATGCCGGGTCAGGGGATGAACCCATTGCTTGATGACGCGAAACTCGCCGATGTGCTCAGCTACGTCCGAAATGCTTGGGGAAACGAAGCCACGCCGATCACCGCCGCCCAAGTCGCCGCCGTGCGCGAGCAGACGAAGGACCGCAAAATGCCTTGGACCGCTGACACGCTGCTCCAAGTCGATGTGCGCGGCGAAAACGCCCTGCAAGCCGATGCCGACGGCGTTTTGACCCTGCCTGCCAGCGCCGCGAAGACCTACGGCCAGAAGCTTGCGTATCGGCCGTCACTCAATGTGCTCGCTCCGTGGCGCATCGAGACGGATGTCGCCGAATGGACGATCCAGATCCCTGCTGATGGCGATTACGAGGTGCTCGTCACTCTCGCCGCTGACGATGCCTCCGCAGGCGATGCCTACGTCATCGAAGCTGAAACCTCGATTGCCAAGGCCACGGTGAAATCCACGGGCGGCTACGAATCCTTTGCCGAGCAGTCCGGGGGCACGCTGAAGCTCAAAGCGGGCGTGCAAAAGCTGCTGATGCGGCCCGATGGAGCTTTGAAGCAAGAACTCGCCGATGTGCGGGCGCTGCGGCTTCGGCGGAAGTAAGGCTCACGAATCCTTCTCGATCTCGCTCTGGCTTTCGAGCACCTTCTGCGTCTGGCGTTCGCGGAAGGCATGGAGCTTCTTGGCGAGGGCGCGGTCCTCATTGGCGAGCATGGAGACGGCGAAGAGGCCGGCATTGAGGGCGCCGGCATTGCCAATGGCAAAGGTGGCCACGGGGATGCCGCCGGGCATCTGCACGATGGAGTAGAGGCTGTCCATGCCGCTGAGGGCGCGGCTTTGCACCGGCACGCCGAGCACAGGGATGGTGGTCATGCTGGCGGTCATGCCTGGGAGGTGGGCAGCCCCTCCGGCACCGGCGATGATGCACTTCAGGCCGCGCTGTGCGGCGGTGGTGGCATAGTCGTAGAGCAGGCCGGGCGTGCGGTGGGCGCTGACCACCTTCTTTTCAAAAGGGATGCCAAAATCCTTCAGCACCTGCGCGGCATTTTGCATGGTGGGCCAGTCGGAGCTGGAGCCCATGATGATGCCGACGACGGGAGGGAGCTGGATGGAGGAGTCACTCATGCGGTTTCAGGATGAACGGCGGGGCCGCAGCGTCAACGAACGGCTAGTTGCTGGCTCACTCGGCCCGGCGGGCCACATAGACGAAGGCGGGTGGCAGATTCGCCCACACGACCTCGGTGGTGGTCACATCCGGCAGCAGGGAGGTCAGCAACTCACGGAAGTGCTGGCCGGCGGGCAGCAGGTGAAAACCGAAGTAGGCAAAGGTCACAAAGCAGCCACCGGGGGCGAGGTGCGGTAGCACATTGCCGAGGATGGCTTTTTGCAGCGATTCGGGAAAAGCGGTCCACGGCAGGCCGCTGATGATGACATCGAAGCCCTCGCGAAACTCCGGCTGGGTGAGGTCAAACTGCTGGGCGCAGCAGCATTCGAAGCGCATGCCGGGGAACTCCTCATGCAGGCGGTGCACAAAAGCCTCGTTGAGCTCCAGTCCGACATACTTGGCGTCATCCGGCATCACACGGGCAATGGCTTGAGTGAAGGCGCCGGTGCCCGGGCCGAGCTCGAGAATGTGGCGGGCCTCGGCGCAGCGTGAAGCCTCCATCATCATCTCCGCCAGTGCGGGACTGGAAGGCGCGATGGCGCCGACTGTTTTCCAGTTGCGGATGAATTCTCGGAGAAATGCGGGGGCTGACATCGGGCTGCGGATGCTACGCAACATCGGTGGTTCTGCGAATGCTTTTATGGAGGCCATAAAATCGAACGAGCAAGCGGCCGGCTGGATCAAAACGAAGTCCAACCCAACCAAATCCAGCCATGATCGCCAAACTTGTCACCACCGTCCTTGCCGCCGCCTGTCTTGGACAATGTGCCCACCAGTCCGAGCAACGCTATCTGACCAATCAGGATTCAGGAAAGGTCATCAGCGAGCGCTACTACGAGGTCGATGGAGTCCGCAAAGTGGAGCGCCGCATCTTGGTGACCGCGACGCCGCGCTATGAGACGAAGCTGGAGACAAGGATCCTCGGCACGACGTGGTGATGGGGGGAGGTTTCTTGTTTCAAGTTCCACGTTTCATGAAACCTGAAACCTGAAACCGTTCCCAGGAGTCTCACTTTGCCTCTTTGGCTTTCTTTTTCTTTGGCTTCTTCTCTGGATCGCCCTTGCTGCCTTTGCCACCGGAGGTCGCTTTGATCTCCTCCTTGGGCAGGGAGGCGGCGAGACGTGTTTTGAGGTCGCTCATGCCGACCTCGCCGGCGAGATTCGTCCATTCATACGGGTCCTTGGAGTGGTCGTAGAGTTCCTCGCTGCCGTCGGCGTAGCGGATGTAGCGCCACTGCGCATCCCGCACGGCGTGGTTGCCTTTGCCGTGGGTGCAGATGGCCACCTGATCCCATTTCGCGGCGGGGTTTTTGAGCAGCGGCAGCAAGGAGGCACCTTTCACATGGTCGGGCACCGGCAGGCCGGTGAGTTCGCATAGAGTCGGGTAGAGATGTGTGTAATCGACGGGGGCGGTGCAAACGCTGCCGGGCTTGCTCACGCCGGGTGCCACGATGGCCATGGAGGTGCGGGTGGCCTCCTCCCAAAGCGCAAATTTGCGCCAGTGTTCCTTTTCACCGAGGTGCCATCCATGGTCCGTCCACCAGACGATGATGGTCTTGTCCTTGCGCGGGCTGGCGTCGAGCCCGTCGAGCAGGCGGCCCACTTGATCGTCGAGGTAGGAAATGGCCGCCAGATAGGCCTGCACGCCTTGTTTCCATTGGTCGCCTTTCAGCACGCTGGCGTGATCGCCTTCCGGTCCGGCCATTTTTTTGCCGGCGGCAGGCACGTCGTCCAGATCGCCCTCTTTGGTCACTGGAAGCTTGATCTCGGCGAGCGGAAAGCGGTCGAAGTACATCTTCGGAAGATACCAGGGCAGGTGGGGCTTCACATAACCGAGGGCGAGGAAAAGCGGTTTGTCCGTGGGAGCGGTCTTGAGATGGTTGATGGCCCAGTCGGTGGACTTGGTATCGCCCATGTCGGCGGTGGTGGCCTCCACGGCACCCCAGTCGAAGTGGCCTCGATTGAGGCCGTTCAGGTTGGCATCATGGTCATTGATGCTGGGGAAAAGGCCCGCCCATTCGGTCCAGGTGTCTTCGCGGCCTTCGGCGTTGAAGTTGTGGTAGATCTTGCCGGCACCGCGGGTGTTGTAACCATTCGCCAGGAAGTGGCGGTTGATCGTGGTGACATCCTTCAGCACGCCGCCCGCCGGATCGCCATTCGTGTAGATGCCAGTGTGCCAGGGGCGCAGGCCGCTCATGAGAGCCGCTCGGGAGGGATTGCAGGCAGGGGCGGCGCAGTGGGAGTTCGTGAAGGCGGTGCCGCGTGCCACGAGGCGGTCGATGTTTGGCGTTTTCGCCTGCGGATGCCCGCCGAGGTAGCTGGTCCAGTCATTGAGGTCATCGACGGCGATGAAGAGGACATCCGGCTTGCTCTGCGCGAGGGCGGAGCAGGTGAGAGCAAACAAAAAGGCGAGGGAGCGAATCATGGCCCGCCGTGAACGACAGCGCTCCCGAGGTCTTGCGGATGAAAAATGCCTCACTTCGGCATCTCCACCTGCCCTTCGCCCATGAGGTAGGCGATGAGGTTCAGCACGTTTTCCTCGCCCAAAGCGGCCAGCAGACCTTCGGGCATCAAGCTTTGGGCCATCTGCTCTTGTTTGACGATTTGGGTGCGTTCGATGGTGAGGCGTTCGGCGGGTGTTTGGATGGTGAGGGTGCGTTCGGTTTGCTCGGGGATGACGCCGCTGATCGTGCGGCCGTCTTTGAGGTGGAAGATGCTCACGCGGAAATCGGCGGGCACGACGGCGTTGGGATCGAGGATGTTTTCGAGGAGGTATTTGAGGTTGCGGCGGTCGCTGCCGGTGAGTTCGGGACCGATGGCTCCGCCCTGGCCGTACATCTTGTGGCAGGCGCTGCACACGGCGGTGAACATGAGGCGTCCTTTCGACTTGTCGGCCTTGGCGAGGGCTTCGGGCTTCAAAACGGCTTCCCACTTGGCGAACTCGGCTTTTTTGGCCTCCGGCGTGTCGCGGATTTCGCCCCAGGCTTCGGTGAGCAGCTTGGTGAGGGCTTCATCGCCGAGATTGCGGATCTGGCGGGCTTGGAAGGGCGAAATGGCCGCGGCGGGCACTTTGCCGGCCTTCACGGCTTCGAGCAAAACCTTGGCGTAGGAGGCGCGGGAGGTCAGCGTGGCCACGGTGGCGGCTTGCTGCTCCTGACTGCGTTCCGGCCATGAACCCGTGAGCTGTTTCGGGATGCTCGGATCGTCATACGCCGCCAACGCACTGCGGGCGACGGTGCCGAGCACCTTGTCGTTGATGAGCGTGCGGATGACCGCGAGCAATTCGGGCTTGGGGGTGCGGGCGAGGCTCTTGAAGGCGTTTAAGCGGGCGTTGGCATCGCCATCCGCGTTTTTGACGAGGACGATGAGTTCGTCGATGGCCCGGCCGCTGCCGAAGAGGGCGGATAGGGTTTGTATTGTAGTCCCGGCTTTAGCCGGTTCTGAGCCGCCTAAAGGCGGGACTACAATGCGAAGAAGCTCATCCCAGCCCTTCGGCTTCTTCGCGCTGCTGAAGCCATCAAGGCCCGCCGCCATGCCTGCGAGCACATCCTCGCGCACGTCGGCACGCTCGGTCATCAGCGCCACGAGGGCATCGACGGCCTCGGGCTTGTCCTCGATCATCTCGGCGATGCGGCGGGCCACAAGGCGGCGCACGGTGGGGAGTTTCGCCTCGCGGATGAGCTCCACGCCCTTCATCGGCTCCGCCGCCACCGCCGGCTCGATGCCATACCAGATCATGAGCGGCTGCTGGCGGTCGTTGGCGTCTTCGGCGTGCTTCGCAAGTGCGGTGGCGATGGGGAAGCGAGAGGACAGCGGCAGGCGTTGGAGAAGTGAAACCAACTCCAGTCGAACGATGCCAGATTTTGCCTTTTCAGATATTCCGACGAGCATCTGCAAGGCCTTGCTGGAATCTGGAGAAGTTTTGAATTCTGCACTAAATGCACTCTCGTTTAGTCTTGCGTTTAAAAACATGAGAGCTGCTTGTTCATCCTTTGAGAACCGGTTCAAAAAGGATTCGATGTCTTGGACTACAGACCAGACATTTTCTTCGTCCTTGGTGCTTGTCTTGGTTTTGGCGAAGTGATTTTCACCTAGTGTTTGTGAAATCATACGTGCCCACCAATTGTTCGAAGCCACTTTGGCCAAGCCGAGTTCCTGAGCAGTTCCTTTGTTTGCCTTTAACGAGGCGAGAGCCTCAAAGCTAAACTCCGCCTTCTTCGGCTCGCCATACACGATCTTGTAAATCCGCCCGCTGCTCCGATGCACGCCGTCGTTGTCGTGGCATTCGCCGCTGTCGCTCCAGTCGGCGACGAAGACGTTGCCGTCGGGGCCGGTGAGGAGGTCGATGCCGCGGAACCATTTGTCTTTGGCCTTCATGAAATCAGGCGCGTGCTTGCCGACGTAGCCGCAGCCTTCGCGGTGGAGGGTGTCCATGTTGATGCGGTTGCCGTGCAGGTTGCAGGTGAGGACGGCACCGTGGTATTTCTCCGGCCAGAGACCGCCTTGATAGATGAGCATGCCGACGTGGGCGTGGCCGCCGCCGAGTTGGTCGGTCTTGCCGGTGACGCCGAGCTTGCGGATGTCGCTCCAGGTTTCGGCACCGGCGTCCCAGTGAAAGTGGTCGGCGGTTTGCTCGATGACTTCATAGACGTGCGGATTGAGGTGCGTGCCGAACATGCGGCGGTAGTAGGCACCGGGAATGCCGTGCCAGAGGTGGCCGATGACGGTGTTGATCCAGAAGAGCTCGCCTTCGGCATTCCAATCGTGGCCCCAGGAGTTCGTGCCGCCGTGGCAGACGACCTCAAAAACTTTTCGCGTGGGATGAAAGCGCCAGATGCCGCAGTTGATCTTCGTGCGCTTTTCCAGCGGTGTGCCGGGTGCGCCGACGGCGGAGGTGTCGGTGATGCCGTGGCGACCGTAAAGCCAGCCGTCCGGGCCCCAGCGCAGGCCGTTGACGATGTTGTGGCCGATGGTCTTCACGTTGAAGCCATCGAGCAGCACCTCGGGCTCGCCATCGGGTGCGTCGTCGCCGTTTTTATCGGCGATGAAGCTGAGCGTGCCATTGTGCAGCACCCATGCGCCGCCGTAGCCGGTCTCCACGCTGGTGAGGTAGCTGCCGCCTTCCCAGAAGACCTTCCGCCCGTCGTGTTTGCCATCGCCGTCCTTGTCTTCGAGGATGATGAGGCGGTCCCGCAGCTTCGTGTCCCAGCGCATGGGATTCTCGGCAAAGGTGTAGTTTTCCGCGACCCAGAGGCGGCCTTTGGCATCCCACGCCATGCCGATGGGCTGACGCACATCCGGCTCCGCGGCAAAGACGAGGCACTTGAAGCCCGGCGGCAGCTCCATGGTCGCCGCAGCCTCCTCCGCAGACATGGGCGCGCCTTTCTCCGTGTCGTAGATGGCCGGGAAGTCGGCGGCCGGAAGGGACTGAAAGGACCCAAAGGACAGAAGTGACAGGATGAAGGCGCGGGTTATGCTCATGAGATGATGCATCATCTCAAACGGCCCTCCCGCGTCATGTCCTTTCCGTCCTTTTGGTCTCTTTTGTCCTTGGTGGTTTGACCGGATGAAATCGCGTTTGGCAAAATCTCCGC
Source organism: Prosthecobacter sp. (assembly GCA_046316935.1). Taxonomy (GTDB): domain Bacteria; phylum Verrucomicrobiota; class Verrucomicrobiia; order Verrucomicrobiales; family Verrucomicrobiaceae; genus Prosthecobacter. The sequence continues at coordinate 8,904 of JBKCXA010000420.1, read as the reverse complement.
CACGAATACACTCCGTCTCATGCAAGCCATTGAATCATCCCTTGAGCCACCCTGCGTGGACGAGGATCTCGCTCGTGCCCGTCGCAAAAAGGCCGCCGTGCTCGAAGTGATCCGCAAGGCAGGTAAAAATGGTTTTAACTCGCTGGGAATGATGCAGGACACGCCTGATGCCCGCGAAGCTTGGGCGCTGGGCGAGGCATGGCGGAAAGCACAAACCTATCCGTAACCCGGCATGTTCGTTCTCGATACGAATCACCTGCGGGAGCTTTGCTATGACTCAGCCGTGGGGCGTCGTTTGAGGTCGCTAATCGAAAACAAGCCTGTCGTGACCACGATTGTGACCGTGGAAGAGGGCTGTCGTGGCTGGCTGGCAAAAATCGCCTCCTATCGCGAACCGGTTCAGCAGGTCTGGGCTTATGGTGAACTGGAAAAGCTGTTCGTGGTGACGACGGGGCTCGTGAGACTCCCTTGGGATGACGAGGCTGCCGCACGCCTTCTAGCCTTTCGTCAGCAAGGCATCCGCATTGGCACCATGGACCTCAAAATCGCCTGCATCGCCTTGGAATATGACGCCGTTTTGCTCACGCGTAATCGTGCTGACTTTGAAAAAGTCCCCGGCCTGCGTTTTGAGAACTGGCTCGACTGAATTCCGCTCCTTCACTGCCTATGAAACACCTTCTTCTTCTGCTTTCCGTGTATTTCGTGTGTTCCGTAGGCCTCTTCGCCGCGAAAGCCAAAACGCCGCCGAAGGCCCAAACCACCGCCGACCTCGCGGAGAGCATCGCGCCATCACTCGTGAAGATCACGCAGCTCGGGCGTGAGGGGGCGGATGGCATCGGCTCGGGCTTCATCGTGAGCGCGGACGGTTTGATCGCCACGAACCTGCATGTGATCGGCGAGGCGAGGCGTCTGCAGGTGGAGATGAATGATGGCAAAACGCACGCGGTGACCTCGGTGCACGCCACGGATGCGCATCGGGACCTCGCCTTGCTCAAGATCGACGTGAAGGACCTCAAGCCGCTGCCTCTGGGTGACTCCAAAAAGGTGCGCCAGGGTGAAAGCGTGGTGGCGATGGGGGCACCGGAAGGCTTGGGCTTCAGCGTGGTGCAGGGCGTGCTTTCGGCGACGCGGGAGATCGATGGCAACGACATGCTGCAGGTGGCCATCCCGATCGAGAAGGGAAACAGCGGCGGCCCTTTGCTCGACATGCAGGGCAGGGTGCTCGGCATCCTGACGCTGAAGCACATCAAGACGGACAACCTGGGCTTTGCCATGCCGGTGAACGCTTTGAAGGAGCTGATCGAAGAGCCGAACCCGGTGCCGATGAGCCGGTGGCTGACGATTGGCGTGCTGAATCCGAAGCTGTGGAAGCCGCACCTTGGTTCGCAGTGGTCGCAGCATGCGGGCGTGATCCGGGCGGACTTGCCTGGCGATGGTTTTGGTGGCCGGGCGCTGTGTCTTTCGACGCAGAAGGTGCCGGAGGAGACCTTCGAGATCGCCGCAACGGTGAAGCTCGATGACGAAGCAGGTGCCGCAGGCCTCGCCTTCTGCTCGGATGGCGGTGACAGGCATTACGGCTTTTATCCTTCGGGTGGGAAGCTGCGGCTCACCCGCTTTGACGGGCCGGATGTGTATTCGTGGACGATCCTCGCGGATGTGCCGAGCGAGGCCTACAAGCCCGGTGAGTGGAATGCGCTTCGCGTGCGTGTGGAGCCGGAGAAGATTCTTTGCTATGTGAACGGCAAAAAGGTCATCGAGACCGATGACACCGGCCTGCGAGGTGGCGTGGCAGGTCTCTGCAAATTCCGCACGACGGTGGCGGACTTTCGCAGCTTCCGCATTGGCGAGGACCTCACGGAAAAGCCGCTGGAGCCTGAGCTGGCCTCGAAGTTCCGCAGCGAGATCGAGGCGCATCTGGCACAGGCTTCCACCCGTGATGAGACGTTGAACAAGCTGATCGAGAACCCTGCGGCGGGACGCCGGATGCTTTCGGAGCAGCGCAAGCAATTGGAAGAAGAGGCGGCGAAGCTCCGCGAACTGGAACGTGAGCTGCACCGCCGGTCGATGACGAAGGAAATTGTGACCGAGCTCGAAAAGCCGGAGCCGGAGATCAATCTGCTGCGCTGCACGCTGCTGCTCTCCCGTCACGACAATCCGGAGATCGACGTGGCTTCCTATTTGAACGCCTTCAAAGGCCTCGTGGCCGATTTGAAGGATGATCCTGAGATCAAGAAGGACACGCCGAGCGCCATCGCGAGGCTGAACCGCTACCTCTTTGAAGAAAACGGCTTTCACGGCAGTCGCGGCGATTACGAGAGCCGCAGCAACAGTTACATGAACGAGGTGCTCGATGATCGTGAAGGTCTCCCCATCTCGCTGAGCGTGCTCTACATCGAGCTGGCATCAAAACTGGGCATCCAGGGCGTGTTTGGCGTGCCGCTGCCGGGGAAGTTCATGGTGGGCTATCGCGATGGGCCGGAGGGCGAGCTGCAGCTCATCGATGTGTTTGAGCGTGGCAAGGAGCTCACCGTGGAGCAGGCGGCGCTGCAACTCACCGACAGCGGCGAGCTGGCGGAGCAGTATCTGGAGCCCGCGACGAAGCGCGACATCCTCCTGCGCATGCTGCGCAACCTTCTCGGCAGTGGTTTCGAGGAGACGAGGGCCATCCGTGAATCTCTGCCGTATCTCGATCTGGTACTGGCGATCGATCCCAAGGCGGCGATGGAGCGCCTGACGCGGGCGCAGCTCCGTCAGCGGGTCGGCGAGAAGGCGGGAGCGAGAGAGGATGTGAACTGGCTGATCGAAAACTTTCCCGAGGACGGCCCTCCGGAGATGGTGCAGCAGCTTGATCGATGGATGCAGATGCTGCGCGAGTGAGATGGCGAGGGAGGCTGCGAAGCCAGGAGACGTCCCACTTCGAGTGCCACTCGAAGGCACGCCTCGCGGTGTTGCCGTAGCTTCGACTGGCAGTCGAAGCAGCGTCGCACTTGAGCTTTCAACGCATCCTCAGCGCAAGGTAGTTCCTCAAAGCCATCGAGTGCGATTCATCTGTCGGCAGGCTCAAGTAGTCGATCTGGTGCTTGCGGAAGCCTTCTTTGAGGTCGGTGGCGAATTTCTGCTGCACTTCGATGTAGCGCTGGCGCACGGTGGCGGGGTCGAGGAGGAGGAAGTCCTCGTCGTTTTCGAGGTTCTCAAAGCGGGCCCAGTTGCCGAAAGGGAAGTCGATCTCGTCGCGGTCCCAGAGCTGCATTGCGAGCACCTCGTGGCCTTTTTTGCGCAGGATGCCGACGGCCTTCAAAATGGCCGCGGGATCGTCAAAGAAGTCGCTGATGAGGATGACGAGGCCGCGGCGTTTCAGCCGCTGGGCAAGTGATTCGATGACCGGGGCGAGGCTGGTGTCCTTGCCGGGCTCGGTTTTGATCATCGTCTCCAGCAGGACGTGCAGATGGGTGATCTTGGTGTGGCAGGGAATGATGTCGCGCACCTTGCTGTCAAAGGTGATGAGACCCACGGCGTCCTGCTGGCTCATGAGCAGGTAGGCGAGGGATGCGGCGAGCTTGCGGGCGTAGTCGAACTTGAGGATGCCCTTGCCTCCGCGGTAGTTCATGCTGCCGCTGGCATCGAGGACGATGGTGGCTCGCAGGTTGGTCTCCTCGTCGTATTCGCGGATGTAGAAGCGGTCGCTGCGGCCAAAGACCTTCCAGTCGAGGCGGCGGATCTCATCCCCCTGCACATAGGGCCGGTGCTGACGGAACTCGACGCTGAACCCCTTGTGCGGCGACGCGTGATGCCCCGTCGTAAAACCCTCCACGACGGTGCGAGCAAAGAGCTGCAGGTGCTGCAGGCTCGTGATGTCTTCGGCGTGGAGGATGTCGGAGAGGGTGGCCAAGCGGGAGGGGAATTAGCGGGTGCTGGGTGTGGCGGGGAAAAATGACGACTGGCGAATGACGACTGACGAAGGAATGACGAGGCTCGAATGACGAAGGGGCGACATGGGCGCTGATTTCGGATTTCGGGCTTAGTTCGTCATTCGGAATTCTGGTTTCGTCATTGGAGCGCAGCGAGTCACAGCACTCGCGCTTCGCTTTTCTTCGTCGTCTTGACCAACTCTGCGATGATCTGGTCCACCGTGATGCCTTCGGCTTCGGCGTGGAAGGTGGGGACGAGGCGGTGGCGGAGGGCGGGGGCGGCGAGGGCTTCGATGTCGTCGAGGGTGACGTGGGTGCGGCCTTGGAGAAGGGCGCGGACCTTGCCGGCAAGGACGAGCATCTGGCTGGCACGCGGGCCGGCGCCCCAACTGAGCATGCTTTTCACATACTCGGAGGCGGTGGACTCGTTCGGGCGGGTGGCGCGGACGAGGTCGAGCACGAAGTCGATCACATGATCGGGCACAGGTACCTTACGGGCGAGCTGCTGGGCGGCTTGCAGGTCCTCGGCGGTGATGACGGCGTCGATGTCTTGTGAATCAGTGCCGGTGGTGCGGGCGATGATGCTGCGCTCGTCTTCACGCGTGGGGTAATCGACCTTGATGAGGAAGAGGAAGCGGTCTTTTTGCGCTTCGGGCAGGGGATAGGTGCCTTCCTGCTCGATCGGGTTCTGCGTGGCGAGCACGAAGAAGGGCTTTGGAAGCTCGAAGGTCTCCTGGCCGACAGTGACATGCTTTTCCTGCATGGCCTCGAGCAGCGCGGCCTGCGTCTTCGGCGGCGTGCGGTTGATTTCATCGGCCAGGACGATCTGGCTGAAGATGGGACCGCGTTGGAAGACGAGCTTCCGGCGACCAGTTTCGGCGTCTTCCTGGATGATTTCGGTGCCGGTGATGTCCGCAGGCATCATATCGGGCGTGAACTGGATGCGGCGGAAGCTGAGGTGCATCGCATCGGCGAGCGATTTGACCATCAGGGTCTTCGCGAGGCCGGGAACACCTTCCAGCAAGCTGTGACCACCGGCGGCGATGGCGATGAAGACCTGCTCGATGACGGCCTCCTGTCCCACGATGCGCCGGGCGAGCGCGGTTTTGAGCTTTTGGAAATTAGCGACGAGGGAGGCTGCGGCGGCGGTGTCGGACATGAGCGGTGGGCGAAGAGGAAAGACCTAGCTGGAGACGGGAGCCAGAGGTGGGTTCTTTCTCGCCAAAAGATGCGTGAAGGGATGCGTGGCGGCGAGGTTGTATTGTTTGATGGCGAGGGACCAGAAGGGCGCCAGCTCATCCTCGGTGGCGCTCCAGAGGCGGTAGTGGAGGTTCGTGACGGTCTCGGTGTCGTTGATGAGGGCGTTGACCTCGCGGGGCGTGAGGGCTTGCGGGCCTTGATGGAGCAGCTTGTCGGCGATCTCGTCGAGATACTCACGGGAGTCCTGGGTGTTCTTGCGGCGGCGCAGGAGGGAGATGTGCAGGCCGTTGACGTAGGGATCGAGGCAGACCTGCATGAGGCCGTAGTTGCGCTCGATCTCCGGCGGCAGTTGCAGGCGGCCTTTGACCTCCGCGAGGTTCGTTTCGAGCTCACGGAGCACGGCGGGAGGCTCGATTTCCTCCGGGCTGAGGAATAAACCAAAGCGCTGGCCGCTTTTGCCGCTGCTGAGCCAGATGGCCATCGGGATGGCGAGCACGAGGGAGATGAAAATGGGGCTCATCCAAAGGAAGAAGCTCCATGAGATCATCCAGGCGACCACGCCCCACACGATGCCGAGCAGGGTGACGCCGCCAAAGGTGAGGATGACCTCCCGCCAGTCCACGCCGTCGAGCTTGCGCTTCTGCGCGACCCATTTGACGCCCTGGCCGGTGATGATCTTGAAGACGAAGGTGGTATGGAACCACATCATCACGGGCGACATGAGCGTGAAGATGACCGTGTCGAGCATGCTGCTGAGCATGGCGAGCATGCGGAGCTTCAGCGGCTTGAAGACGCGGCCGCTCACGGCTTCGTCGAGCAGGATGACGAACTTCGGCATGAAGATCAACGTGGCCGTGAGACCTAGCAAAAGGTGTCCGGCACGTTCGGCGGGGCCGTCACGCACCACGTCACCCGGTGTGGCCGCGAGCCATGTCGTGAAGACAAGCAGCAAGAACCAAAGTGGCGAGCTGACGTAGCTGAGCACGCCGTGGGCGAAGTTCAGCCGGCTCATGAAATGCCAGCCGCGGGCGAAAAGAAGCCAGAAGTGCTGCATGTTACCCTGGCACCAGCGGCGGTCGCGCTTCAGCGTGTCGATGAGCGTGGGCGGACCTTCTTCATAACTGCCGCGGATGGTGTTGAGAAGGCGCACGGCATAGCCGGCTTTGCGCATGAGCGCTGCCTCGACGAAGTCATGCGAGAGAATGTGACCACCAAACGGCACCGTCTTCGGCAGCGGCGGCAGGGCGCAATGCTGGATGAAGGGCTCAAGGCGGATGATGGCGTTGTGCCCCCAGAAGTTGGCCTCGCCGTTCTGCCAGTAATTGAGCCCCGCCATGAAAGCGGGTCCGTAGAGTGACTGTGCGAACTGCATCAGGCGGCCGATGAGCGTCTCGCTAGCCACCTGCTTCGGAAAGGTTTGAAGGATGCCGATGCCGGGATTCTTCTCCATGATGCGCGTCATGGCGACCATGAGGGCTCCGGACATGAGGCTGTCTGCGTCGAAGACGATCATGTAGCGATACCTTTTGCCCCAACGGCGGCAGAAGTCGGAGACGTTGCCGCTCTTGCGATTGATTGGCTTGCGGCGATGGCGATAGAAGATCTTCCCGAAGGCACCGAGCTGGCGGGAGAGCTCGAGCCATGCGGTCTGCTCCTCGATCCATTTGTTCGTCTGGTCGCTATCGCTGAGCACGAAGAAGTCGAAGTGCTGCAGGTGTCCCGTTTTCTTCAGAGACTCGAAGGTGACGCGGAGACCTTCCCACACGCGCGTGACGTCCTCGTTGTAAACCGGGATGATGATGGCGGTGTTCGCGGAGAGGGGGCCGTCGTCGTTTTCGATGCTGTCCCAAAGATTCGTGGGATCATCGGTGGGGCGGTTTTGCAACCACACGCCGATGAGCGCCGTCCAGAAGCCGCTGTTGAGCTGATAAAACAACGGCACAAAGCAGATCAGCAGGCCGATCTTGGCATTGCGATAGCCTTCACTCACTTGGAGGAAGCGAATCATGAGCCAGGTGCCCAGCAGCGTGCCGAGGCAGACCAAGGTGAGGAAGGTCACGCGGCGTGCGCGGGCCAGCGTGCGGGGGAGGATGCCCGCCGGAGGGGATTTGGCCGGGGCTTCACTCATTGGAGGAGACGGTAAACGTAGTAGAACACGAAGTACACAAACACGGCCAGGATGGCGTAGCGCATCCACGGCTGGCGGGCGATGCCTTCAAAGGTGTCCTCGGCCACATTGGTAAAGCCGAGATCCATGTCACGCGGGGTCATTTTCGAGACCTGGAGGCTCGGACCGCTCGTGCGCACGGCCTGTCGCATGGCTTCGCTCATTTCCGGAGGCATGAAATTGGCATCCATGAAGTGCAGCGGCCACTTTTCAGGGCCATCACTGATATAAAAGCCCAAACGACCGCCGGCCTCGATCTGCGGCTCGGTGAGGTTCATGTCGTGGTAGATGCGGCCGAGCCAGTCGTGCATCATCTTCCGCGCCTCATCAATGGCGTAGGCCACGGGCTTGCGGGTGGGATTGCTGGCATGCGCTACGGAGGCGCGGCGAAGAGATTCCAGCACGAGCTGCGTGCGCCGGATGCGGTTGTGCAGGCGGTAGGAGCGAAAGAAGTCGGCCAGACGTGCATAGGCCTCATTCCACTCCTGGTCCGTGCCAGTGGCGGGTGCGAATTGAATGTTAACGGCCTCCATGGGGGAAAGACAGCCGCGATCATCACGGCTGGGCGCTGCCTATAAAGCAGCCCGCAGGCCAGTCAAACAAACCACGCAATTTCGCGGTGAGCCGGTCACATGCCGCCGCTTTGCGCGAGGAAATTCAGCGCAAGCGTGGCGATGGCCAGAAGAAAGACGATCCAGGCGAGAGGCATGACAGGAAAAGGCGAGAAGGGTTAGGAGCTGGGCGAAGGGCAGGGGACCAGCCGCAGATCAGGGGATCGACGGCAGCTCAGTGCGCTGGAAGGTGTTGTCCCAGGCACCGCTGGGCATGCGGGTCTCCCACTTTTGCTTGCCTGACTCCGGCACCATGATCGGGGAGGCTCCACCGGCCACATCGGTCTTCACCATGTCCGCTCCGAACATCTGGATGACCAGTAGCGCGGCGGAGAGCACGAAGCAGATGGCGGCAAGTGGCATCAGGCCGGCCTCAGGATCTTTTTCTTCGTAGAATTGCTCGGAATCGGCGGCGGCGGCACGTTTCACCGGGGCACTGGGCGGAGCGGAGATCGGCGCACGCTGCATGGCCTGGGTGGGCTGGAGCTTCACCGTGGCTTTCGGCAGCGGAGCAGTGCCACCGCTGACCATCGGGCCGGTGCCGGAACCCGGTGCTTTCGGAGCCATCGGCTTCGGTGCGCCCGTGGCAATCGGCACGGTCGGGGCACCCGCTTCCACGCGAGGGGCGGCAGGAGGGGCTCCGGGGACGCCCGGTGCTTTGGCAAGCGGACGAGTGGCAGCAGGAAGGGAAGCGGTTGGTGGGCCACCTGCGGCGGCAGGCGGGCGGGGAGCGCCGGGAGCCACCGGGGGCTTCGGAGCCATGGGCGCGGTGGGCGGGCCGGAAGGCGCGGCAGGGGCCACTGGCGGGCGGGCCGGAGGTGGCAGCGGGCTGCCTGCGGCAGGAGCGCTCGGAGGCGGCGCAGCCACGACGGGCACAGCCGAGGTTGTCTTCTTCGAAGGCGGCGGCATCGGCGGGGAAGGAAGCTTCACCGGGGAGGTGGCGCTCTTCGGAGCCGGGGGCGGCAGCGGGGCGGAGGGGAGCTGGATCGGCGCGGTGGAGGTCTTCGCGGCGATAGGC
>JBKCXA010000419.1:0-8797 GCA_046316935.1 Prosthecobacter sp. | reverse complement strand
GCGGCTCAAAACCATCACGCAAAGCCTCCTCCTGCTCTCGCAGGCCGACGCGGGCCGCCTGCCGACGCATCCCGAAACCTACGATCTCAGCGCCGATCTCACCCGCCTCATCGAAGATGGCGAAATCCTCTGCGAAGCCGCCGGTCTGACCCTCCAGCACGAGATCGAACCAAGCGTCACCGTGCATGCCGACCGTGCGCTGCTGCGTCAGGTCTTCCAAAATCTTCTCAGCAACGCCATCAAATACAACCGCGAGGCAGGCCATGTGTCCCTGCGCCTCGCTCGTGAGGCCAGCGAGGCCGTCTTCACCATCATCAACACCGGCGCCGCCATTCCCGCCGAGATCCAGCCTCGCCTTTTTGAGCGCTTCTTCCGCGGCGACAAAGCGCACAACCGCCAGACCGATGGCTTCGGCCTCGGCCTCAACATCGCTGCCGAATTCGCCCGCGCCAACCACGCCACCTTGAAGCTCCTCCGCTCCGAAGAAGACCAAACCGTCTTCGAATTGCGCCTCGCGTCGTTCTGATCAGATGCCAGGCGGCAGAGGATAGCGGGCCATGGCCTTGCGCTTGCTGGAAGGTGTGTCGAATCGCTTCGACAGCGTGTCATTCGAGAAGGTGCCGAGGTTCTGCGCAGGTGCCACCGGGGCAGGGGCTTGAGCACCGCCGGTGATTTGCATCAAGGTTGCCTGCGTGGCCAGTGTGGCTGCTGCGGCAAAGTTCAACCACCACTCAACCCCGTTTCGTCGCACACGCACCCGGCTTCCACCGAAGGCGGTATCCACGACCTCGACAAGCTCCAGGCCGCTGGGATGGATCGATCCGGTAGTCAGTTGAATGGTCTCCGAAGAAGCGGCATCCACGACGGACACAAATCGTTTTTCTCCGATGCTGGCGACGCCTGTAAGCATGAAATGGGAGGCATCTTGAGATGTTGTTGCCGCTTGAGGGGCCGACGGCAGAGCGTCAGCCGCGAAGACCGAGATTGGGGAGCCGAGTATCAGGACAGCTAGAGACAGGTTTAGACTCTCTTTTTTCATCATATATCTGTCATATATGAGAAAATATTGAAATTTGAATTTATGAATTGCAATATTTGCGTCAAATATTATGGATATTCTATTCACGATTGAATCGACACTCAGAATGGATTCTCAATGAACACAAAACTTATCACCTCCCTATCGGCTCTCCTTCTCTCACTTTCTTGCAGCGTGGCGCAGACTGTCGTGGTGTCGGCAGCAGAGACTCAGGACCCGCCCCCGGTTCCAGAGACGCTCCGCGGGCGGCCGGTGCCTACGCCCTCGAATCTCTCGGAGTTTGTCCGCAACAAGCAGGCTGCCATCGCCTTGGGCAAAGCGCTCTTCTGGGACATGCAGGTCGGGAGCGAAGGGATCACCTCCTGCGCCTCCTGCCATTTCCACGCCGGTGCGGACAATCGCTCGAAAAACCAGGTGAGCCCCGGCCTCCTGCGACTCACCCAGGACCTGACCGCCAGCGACGCGGACGTGACTTTCCAGACTCGGAAGCCCAACGGCCAGCTCACGCACGGTGATTTCCCGCTCCGCAAGCTCTCGGACATCAACAACCGCAGCTCGACCGTCCTCTCGGACTCCAATGATGTCATCAGCTCCCAGGGCGTCTTCAAAGAGCTGTTCAAGGCCATCCGCCTGTTCTCCGCCCAGGATGATCGCACCACGGAGGCTGACGGAGTCTTTAATGTGGGTGGGACCAACACCCGCCGCGTGGAGCCTCGCAACACGCCGAGCACGATCAACGCGGTCTTCAATTTGAGGAATTTCTGGGATGGCCGGGCGCAGGACATCTTCAATGGCGTGAATCCATGGGGACGGCGGGATCAGGCCGCCCGGGTCGTCGTGGCGGATCAGCCGCTGAGTCTTCGGGCCGTGGCCGTGGCCATCGATCATGCCAGCCTTGCCTCTCAGGCGGTTGGACCGCCTTTGAGCCCGTTTGAGATGTCGGCAGAGGGACGCACGTTTCCCGATCTGGGGCGGAAAATGCTGGTTCTCCGTCCGCTGGCCAAACAGTTGGTTCACAAGGACGACAGCGTGCTGGGCGGTATGAGCCGCGGCAGCCTGCCTGGTCTCACCAAGCTGAATTACGCGCAGATGATCACCGAGGCTTTCCAGCCCAAGTGGTGGAGCGGCACGGCCTTGGTCGAAACCCACCCGGACGGCAGTTTCAAAGCCATCGTCCCTCCCAGCCTGACGCCGGCGGCGAATCAATACCCCCAGATGGCCTACAACTTCAGCCTCTTCTTCGGGCTGGCCGTCCAGTTATATGAGGCCACGCTCGTCTCTGACCAGTCCCCCTTCGACAAATACGTCCAGGGCGACAAAAAAGCCCTCGATGGGAAGCAAAAGGAAGGTCTGGCCCTGTTCTTTGGCGAGGCCAAGTGCGCCAATTGTCACGGCAATGCGGAATTCACCAAGGCGACGGTCCACCATGCCGAAAAAGAGCGCATCGAGAGCATGATCATGGGTGACCTCGGCACCGCCACCTACGACAACGGCTTTTACAACATCGGCGTGCGTCCCACCCGCGAGGACTTCGGCCTCGGCGGCTCCGATCCCTTTGGGAATCCACTCTCGGAGTCCCGGCTGGCTGAAAAAGGCACCTTCGAGGCCATCGTCGGCCACGCGCCGAATGAAAGCGTTGCCCCTGGTTCCCGCATCGCTGCCAATGGGGCCTTCAAAACCCCCGGTCTGCGCAACATCGAACTCACCGCGCCCTACTTCCACAATGGCGGCCAGCGCACGCTGCGTGAAGTCGTCGATTTCTACAACCGCGGCGGTGATTTCCACGATCAAAACATCGCCGATCTCGATCCCGATGTGGAGCGCCTCGGTTTGACCGATGCGGAGAAGGACGCGCTCGTCGCCTTCATGAAATCGCTCACCGATGAGCGCGTGCGCAAGGATGCCGCGCCCTTCGATCACCCGCAGCTCTTCATCCCGAACGGCCACAAAGGCACAGACAGCAGCGTGACCAAAGACGCCCAGGGCAAGGCCGTGGACACACTCCTCATGCTGCCCGCCACCGGCCGTGCCGGCGGCACCATCCGGAAGAATTTCCTTCAGTAAATCCCCCCTCCGTGCCTCGCTCAATCCTCCACCGAATAACACGATGAAATTCGAAAAACCCGTTCAGCAAGCCACTTCACGGCGCAGAATCATCCAAGGCGCCATCTCCACGGCAGCAGCCGCCTTCACCACCAATATTCTCGCGGCCAAAGGCGGCGTCAAAGGTGGGGGCACTGGCGGTGGTGGCACCGGCGGTGGCGGTGGCGTCGCCCCGGGAGACAACCCCATGAATGTCAGCGCTCCGAATTGCCCGAACGCCATTGATGGGCAGATCGTCCCCCGCTGGGTGGACCCACTCCCCCTTCCCTCCTACCTCCCACCCATGAGCACCGGAGCGGTCCCCGCCCAGTATTCCTCCCCGGTGGGTGATGTCCTCCACGGCGTGGCCCCGGAATGGAGCTCCCACCCTGCGGATTGGGACGGCATGCCCACCCAGTATTACCAGGTGAACATTCGTCCCGGCCGCCAGCAGTTCCTGCCCAGCAGCATGGGCCTGTGGACGGATTTTTGGGGCTACGCCGGGCGCAATGCCGATGGCTCCTTCCGCCCCGCCTCCGCCCCCGGGCCGATGTTCCGCTTCCGCACCGGCCAGCCGGCTCTCGTCCGCTTCGCCAATGATCTGCCGGAGGAAATGTCCGTCCACATGCATGGCGGTCACTGGCCCTCTCACTCGGACGGGCATGCCAATTTCCTCGTCCTGCCCCAGGCAGCGCGTGACTACTACTACCCGAACGTGCTCCCCCGCGTGAATGGCAGCGCGGACAGTGGCCCGTTTGATGTCTCTGAGGGCACCAGCAGCATGTGGTATCACGATCACGCCGTGCATCTTACGGCCCAGCATGTGGCCCGCGGCTGCTCCGGCGTCGCCCCGTGCTTCGATGACCTCGAGCTCGGCCTCATCTCCAGCGGCGTCCTGCCAGGCATCCGCGGCGTCTCCGATGTCGGCCCGGAATACCGCAATCCGTATGACATCCCGCTCGTTTTCCAGGACCGCCTCTTCGACCCGAATGGCAACATCTGTTACGATGGCAACGACCACAACGGCTACTTGGGCAACATCGCCCTCGTCAATGCCAAGGCCTACCCCTACCTGAATGTCGAGCAGCGGAAATACCGTTTCCGCTGCCTCGTGGGGAGCAACTCACGCGTCTGGCGCTTCCGTTTGAGCGACAATTCCTCCTTCCTCCGCATCGGAAAGGACACTTGGCTCTTCCCCAAGCCCCAGCAGACCCAGTCCTGGCTCGCCGGGCCGGCCACCCGCGCGGACATCGTCATCGACTTCGCCAAATACCCCGTCGGCACCGAGATCTACCTCGAAAACATCCTCGATCAGCAGGATCCCCGTGGCCCAGGAGAGTCGCTCGAGGCTCTCAACGGAACCACCGTCAGCGGCACCCCCGCCTTCCGCCACCGCCTCATCAAATTCGTCGTCGGTGCCCGTGACACCCGCTACCCCGACGCCACCATCACCACCAATTCCACCCTCAGGCCCCATGTGCCGATTCTTGACAGTGAGATCGTCGCCCGTCGTCACTTCAAATTCGAACGCAAAAACGGTGCCTGGGCCATCAACGGCCTCTTCTACGACGAAGCCCTCGCCAACGTCGTCCCCACCCTGGGCACCGCCGAGGAGTGGACACTGGAAAATGGCAGCGGCGGCTGGTGGCACCCCATCCACATCCACCTCGAATCCCACCAGCAGGTGGCCGATCTGCGCACCGGCAGGCCCATCCCCTACCATGACAGCTTCAAGTCAGACACCACCCTGCTCGGGCCAAACTCGCAGATCAAAGTCCGCATGAAGTTCCGCACCTTCAAAGGCCCCTTCGTCTTCCACTGCCACAACGTCGAGCACGAGGACATGGACATGATGTTCCAGTTCGATCCGCGTGTCACGCCCACGACCTCCCCGCAGCCCGTGCAGCAGTTCTTCCCGTAAATCGAGGCCGCGCCCCTCAAAAAACCGTCCTGCCCCGCCCGCGGAGGCAGGACGGTATCCCCCACTGCGCACTCATCCCACCCTTTGGCCATGAAAACCGCCTCACACCTTCTCCTTACCGCCGCCCTCGCCCTCGCGGCCACCCTCCCCGCCGCAGAGCCCGCTCCGCCCCCGGACACCATCAGCGCCGAGCAGTCCGCCCAGCTCATGCGCAAGCACTTCGCCGATAAAATCCCCGACGTCACCCTCCTCAACGACGCCGGGCAGCCCGTCCGCTTCGTCACCGATCTCGTCAAAGACCACGCCGTCGTCATCAGCTTCTTCTACACCAACTGCCGCGGCACCTGCCCCGGCACCAACAGCCTCCTCGCCGAGATGCGCGGCATGCTCGCCAAAGACTTCGGCAAATCCATCCGCTTCATCTCCATCAGCGTCGAGCCCGAGGTCGATACCGTCGCCGCCATCCACGAATACGCCGGTTGGTATCGCGAGCCCTCCGCCCATCCCGACACCCCGGACTGGCACTTCCTCACCGGCAAGCCTGAGGACATCCGCACCCTCCGCCGCGCCCTCGGCTACTACGAGATCGACCCCAAAATCGACGCCGATCCCACCCAGCACGCCGCCATGCTCATCATCGGCAATCAGGCCACCGGCCGCTGGAGCAAAATGCCCATCGGCATCGGCACCCAGCGCATGGCAGGCAAAGTCCGCCTCACCGCCGGATGGACCGCCACCCAGCGCTACGCGGACATTCACGCCCAGCTTGAAAAAAACCGCCAGGCAGCCGCCCAGGGTGAAAAACCCAAAACAACCGCCCTCGTCCGCTGATCCCATGCGCATCTGGCATTACTGTGGCCTTGCTGCCGCCCTTACCCTCTCCGCATCACTCGCCAGCGAGCCGCCGCGCATCCTCGGCACCGCTCAGATCGGCGGCAAATTCCTCGCCTACCTCCTTCCACCCGGCTCCAGCCTTCCCCTGCAGCTCGTCGAAGGAGAAAGCGCCAGCCCCGAAGCCTGGCAGATCCTCGAAGTGCGCCGCAGCCCGCAGCTCGAGCCCCTGCAACTCCACATCCAGCATGGCTCGGAGCGTCACTGGCTCGCCGTCTCAGGCGGAGCCGTCACCGCTCCATCTGGAGGGCACCATCTCACCGCCCCGGCAATCTCTCAGCCACTCATCGACATCCCCGCCAGCCCCAGCGGCCCCCTCCACGATCAGGCCCTTCACCGCTCCCGCATCAAGAACAAGCCCGTCGCCCGAGCGGCGCATCGCAGCCCCAGCGACCTCGATCCCTTCCCCACCAAGCTCGCCCGCCCCAGCAGACGCTGATTTCCATTCTCCCCCGAGATAACCAAACACAACACACGCGCAACACACACCCATGAAACCTATCGCCCTCATCAAATCAACCCTCGCCGCCGCGGCAGCCCTGCTGCTCGGCGTCTCCCAGGCCTCCGCCCAGATCTCCCCGCCGGAGGGAACACTTCCCGCCGCCCTCGAAGGCACCATCTCCGCCATCACCCTCAACGATGATGGCTCCGTCTCCATGACCGTCATGGGCATGCCCGTCAGTGTCCCCGTCGGCACTCCTGTCACCAGCCCCACCGCCGAGCTCACCCTCTCCCAGCTCGTCGATCCCACCCCGCTCCCCGGCCGCACGCTGCCAGGCTTCCTCGGCGGCACCGCCATCATCAATGGCAATGCCACCCCTGAAGGCATCGTCACCGCCACGGACGTCTTCGTCGAACCCTCCGAAAACGTCGCCATCGGCGCTGTCACCGCCAACACCGGCACGCAGATCAGCGTCAACGGCACCCCCGTTGTCCTGCTCGAAGATGCCCGCATCCCCGCCGGCCCCGTCAAAGATGCCAACGGCATCGAAATCCTCCTCAGCAGCATCCCCGTCGGCACCGGAGCCGCCATTGAAGGTTACTACTCCGAAGGCACCTTCTACGCCTTCCTCATCGAGGCCGATCAAGGCACCCCCGTCAACATCCAGCCCCAGGTCGTCATCACCCGTGCCCTTGGCCGGGAGCGCACCCCCAACAATCGCCGTGGCGATGAAGTCGAAGTCCGTGGCACCTGCACCATCCCCCACGCCCCCACCGCCACCACCCAGGACATCCGCGTCTTCCGCGTGGACAGCGGCGTCGAGACCCTTCTCGGCACCGGCACCGCCATCGTCGATCCCGCCGTCCCCGGCATCGCCGCCTACACCTTCCGCACCGTCACCGCTCCCAGCACCAGCCCCGTTCTCGGAGCCTGCCCCACCACCGTTCGCGTCGTGAACATCAGCCCCGGCGCCAACAACGCCTCCGCCACCGCCTCCGTCGAAGTGCGCTGATCGCCTATTCGCTCCTCCTGCGCCACCTTGCCCTTGCGGGTAAGGTGGCTTTTTTGCAAAGATCCGGCAAGGCTCCGGGGTGCCCCCATGACAGACGACGACACCATCCCCGAGATCATCGAGCATCCCATCGGCCCCGAGCTCGATCTGCACACCTTTCGCCCGAACGAAATCGGCAGCCTCATCCCCGAGTATCTCCACGAATGCCGCCAGCGCGGCATCCTCCGCGTGCGAATCATCCACGGCAAAGGCACCGGCACACTGCGCGCCAGCGTTCACGCCATCCTCGCAAAGCTGCCCGAGGTCCAGCAAGTCATCTACCCTGCCGATGAAGCCAGCGGCTCCTGGGGCGCGACGTGGGTGATGCTCAAACCGCTGACGAACTAACCCCGCCAGCCGCCGTTGATCTCGATGGTCTGCCCGGTGACGTAGCTGGAGAGCGGCGAACACAAAAAGAGCACCACATTGGCCACTTCGGCTGTGGTGCCGAAGCGGTTCAAAGGCACGTTTTTCAGCATCTCGGCACGCACGGCTTCGGGAATCGTCGCTGCCATGCTGGTGTCGATCACGCCGGGAGCGATGGCATTGGCACGGATGTTCTTCCGCGCGGCCTCGCGACTCAGCACTCGCATCATCGCCTGCACGCCGGCCTTGGCGGAGGCGTAGTTGGCCTGCCCAAAAAAGCCCTGGATGGCCGCGATGCTGCCAAAGCTCACCATCGCGCCACCCTCGCGCATGATCTCGAGCGCATGCTTGCAGCAGTAAAATACACCGCTGAGGTTCACCCCGATCACCGCATCCCATTCCTCGTAGCTCATCTTGGCGAGAGTGCGGTCCTTGATGATCGCGGCGTTGTTCACCAGGAAATCGAGGCCGCCATGGCGGGCCTGCACCTCGCCCATCATCGTTTGCACCTGCTCCGCCTTGGAGACATCCGCCGCCGCGATGCTGGCGCTGTCCGTGCGGAGAAGATTCAGCTCATCGGCCAGCGCCTGCGCATCCGCCGTGGTGCCCGCCGTGCCGAGGTGATTGATCACCACGGTGGCTCCTGCCCGGTGCAGCGTGCGGGCGACTTCTGCGCCAATGCCTTGTGAAGCTCCAGTAACGAGCGCGACTTTGCCTGTGAGATCGATGGGAATCATGGGAGAGCCATCTTAAACGGCTCCCGCCTGCTCCGCCCTGCGAAAAAACTTACGCCACGGCCACCATTGGCTCGCTGAGCTTTGCCACACTCGACTCGGCGGTCTGGAAAAAGCTCACCTCGCCGCTGGTGACATCATAAAGAGCACCGACGATGGCGATCTTGCCTTCGAGCACGAGCTTGTCGAGCGTGGTGCTGCGCTGGCGGATGGTCTTGATGGTGCGGATGACGTTGAGGCGCGAGATTTCGTTCGTGTAGGCGGCTTTTTC
>JBKCXA010000418.1:0-4210 GCA_046316935.1 Prosthecobacter sp. | reverse complement strand
GAGGCGGTCCTTGGGCTCGGCGGCGGTGAGTGGAAGTGCGAGGAGGAGGCATTGAAGTCTCACGCAAAGGCGCAAAGGCGCAACGTTCTGAAGGCCTCTGGGAATCTTTGCGCCTTTGCGCCTTTGCGTGAGATCCATCGGGGTGCTGGTTTTTGCCTGACCTGGCGATTGTAGGAGTGTCACGATGGGACGCATGGGTCGTATGCGACGGAGGAGAGCGATGCTTTTTAACGCGAATGAAGACGAATGATGAAGAATGGCCGCGAATGAGGAGGATTCGCGGTCATTCGTTTGGATTCGCGGTCATTCGCGTGGAAGAAAAAATCGTGGAGGCGATGAAGCCGGTGAAGAGCACGGTGGCGAAGGGAGCGAGGCCGATTTTGAGGTTGGAGCCGATCCAGGGGAGGGTTTCGCCGCGGTTGAGGGCTTCGGAGGTGATCGTGAGGGCGGTGAAGTATTTCAATCCGAAGACCCAGCCGGCATGCAGGCCGATGGGGAGCCACAAACGACCAGTGCGGAGTCGCGTGAAGGCCAAAACGGCCCCGACGGCGGTGAGCGTGAGGAATTCGGCGAGGAAGATGCGGAGGTCTCCAAAGCCGCTGAAGAGTCGCACGAGCACGGCGAAGCCGCTGTGCCAGCGGACGTCGGCATCGGCGAGCTGCCAGTCGCCGGGTGGTCGTAGGAAGTGGACGATGGCGAAGATGAAAGTACACCAGATGATGGCGGTTTTGGGCTTCATGGTGCGCAGCAGGATGCCGAGGAGGGCTCCGCGAAAAAACAGTTCCTCGACGATGCCAGCGCCAAACGCGGCGGTGAGGTGTGCGGAGAGCTTCAGCCATGCGGCGTCCGGTTTGAAGGTGTAGATGCCGTTTTGGATGAAAAGCAGGCCGAGGCTGAAAAGGAGTCCGGCGGCCAAAAGGAAGCCGGTGAGGCCTTGTTTGAGGCCGGAGGCGGCGGGCGCAAACGCGGGCAGAACGCTGCGATCGAGTCGGATGGCCTTCAAAAGCGGCCAGATGAGCACGATGGCGAGGACGAGGACGGCGCGGTTGAAGTAGCGGGTGAAGTGGGCGCGTTCGATCTCGCTGAGGAGCCATTTCACGATGCCCCAATCGTGCATGGAGGAGGCGGTGAGCCAGCTTTGGGCCCATTTGCCGAGATCGAAGAGCATCGGCGCGAGCAAGGCGCCGCCCACCAGCACGGCGGCGAGGTAGGCGAAGAGCGGCGGCAAAGCTGAGCGTGTGTGGGGTTGCATGCGCAGTCGGACGATTGCATGCTGGCCGCCCACGAATCCATGAAAAAGAACCAGGCGCATGAATGGCACGAGCAAATCGAACCCCGCAAGAAGCGCTACGTGCGTGCCTACTGGGACTTCCGGAACTGGGTGTGGCACTACTTGATCGAGCCGGAGATGGAGGGCTGGGCTCCTTTGGAAAATCCGACGGACGATGACTGGCTGATGCTGCGCGATCTGATGTTCCGCAAGTATCAGCGGAAGAAGTATCCGCTGAAGTACATCGAGATGGTGGACAAGGTGCTCAAGGAGAAGGGCCTGAAGGGGGATGAACCTTCGAGCGAGCAGTTGCGTCCGCGGGATTGAGCGCGAGGCCTATCTCGCTGGTGGTTGCGTGCGGACTTCCGCGATGTGTCCTCCGCCGAAGGGTGCGCCAAAGCGGGTGCTGACGGTGACATCGGGGAAGAGCAATTGCTCGCCGCTGGAATGGCTGCGGGCTCTTGAGATCAGTCCAAGAAGGGCGGCGAGGATGGCTCCGCCGATCAATAGGCCGACGAGCACGAGGGTGGAGCTGCGTTCTTCTTTGGGAAACCACACGGATTGCTTGAGGCGCACGGTTTCGAGCTCACGCAGCTGTTTGGCGAACTGATGCACGATGGTGGTGAGGCGCTCTTCGAGAGTGAGCTGGGTGTTGGCGATGGTGCGGTTGGCCTCGAGGCCGGTGGTGGCGAGGGAGGTGGCGGGGTAGCGTGCCCAAAGATCGGGCGAGAAGGAGAAGGCCATGACATTCGTGGCGCGGTCATAGGCGAGGAGGATGGCCGGTTTGTCACCGCTCCAGCGGATGCGGGTGGCCTGTGCCTGGCGTCGCGGGGTGAGGCCGCCGGTGGAGAAGCTGGTGGCGGTGAGCCAGACATCGCACTTCAAATCGGTGGCGAGAGCGCGGATCTCCTGCGCGAGGGCCTGACGCGAGGTGTCGCTGAGGGCGCGGGTGTCGTCGTAGATGCCATCGGCCGGGGCGGGGACGGTTTCAATGGCCGCCGAGGCTGCTGTGGCTAGGAGGGCCCAGATGCCGAGGACCTTTCCAAGGCTGGAAAGGGGGGCAAAAAGGCGGTGGAAGGTCTCGCGGGCCATGCGGGCGGTGGGTCCACCTCTTTATATAAGGCAGACCCGGTTGGCGAGGGCTGATTGTGGGAGGCAGCTGGAGCTTGTGAAACTTTTCACAAAATCGTGTTGCCGCTCTTTCTCGGGCGACGAATAAGTCGTGCTCCCCCCACTTTCCGAACGCATGCCCACTGTCACCCGAGAATACGAGGCTCCCGATACCGCCGCCAAGGCCACCCGGCATCTCGAATCCGTGGAAGAGACCACGACGGACATCGTGGGCGAGAAATTGGTGCTGAACATGGGACCCAGCCATCCAGCGACGCACGGCGTGCTTCGTCTGGTGCTCGAGCTGGACGGCGAGATCATCACGAAAGCCGATCCGGACGTGGGCTTCCTGCATCGCGGTGATGAGAAGATCGCCGAGAACATGCACTACAACCAGTTCGTGCCCTACACGGACCGTCTGGACTATCTCGCGCCGTTGGCGAACAACGTGGCCTACGCGCTGGCGGTCGAAAAGCTGATGGGCTGGGAGCTTCCTGCTCGCGGCAAGGCCATCCGCGTGATCTGCTGCGAACTGGCCCGCATCTCGGCGCACATGCTGGGTGTCGGGGTCTTCGCGATGGATGTGGGCGCGATGACCGTCTTCCTCTACACCTTCACGGAGCGTGAGAAGATTTATAATTTGTGCGAGCAGCTCACGGGAGCACGCTTTACGACGAGCTACACCCGTGTGGGTGGACAGACTCGCGATCTGCCGACGGGCTTCGAGGCCGCGGTGACCACTTTCTTGAATGATCTGGAGCCTGTGATCGATGAAATCGACAAACTGCTCTCGCGGAACCGCATCTTCATCGAGCGCACGCAGGACATCGGCGTGATCTCCCGCGAGGAAGCCATCGCGTATGGCATCACGGGGCCGAATCTGCGTGGATCGGGCGTGGAGTTTGACGTGCGCAAGGCGCACCCCTACCTCGACTACGAGAAGTATGAGTTCGACATCCCGGTGGGCACGAAGGGCGACTGCTATGATCGTTACCTCGTCCGCATGGAGGAGATGCGTCAGAGCGTGCGCATCCTGCGCCAGGTGCTGAAGAATCTGCCCGGCGGTGCGATCAACGTGGCTGAAGCCAAAGGCCTGCTGCCGAAGAAGGAGAAGGTCCTCATGAAGATGGAGGAGCTGATTCACCACTTCATCATCGCCACGCAGGGCATCGACGCGCCTGCAGGTGAAGTTTATTTCTCCGCCGAGAATCCGAAGGGCGAGCTAGGCTTTTACATCAACAGCACCGGCGGCGGCGTACCGCATCGCCTGAAGATCCGCAGCCCCTCGTTCCTGAACCTCTGCATTCTCTCCAAGCTGCTGCCCGGCCACATGATCAGCGACGTGCCTGCCGTGCTCGGCAGCCTCGATTTCGTCATGGGCGAGTGCGACCGCTAATTTTTTCACCCCGAACCGATTTTGACCGACCCACGCATGGCCTTTGAAGTTCCAGCCGAATTGGAGAAGCAGATGGATGAGGCCATCTCGCACTATCCGGTGTCGAAACGCAGCGCGGTGCTGCCGCTGCTGCACCTCATGCAGCATCATTTTCGCTACATCAGCGAGGAAGCTGTGAACTGGGTGGCAGTGAAGCTTGGTCTCGAGCCGATTCAGGTGCTCGAAGTGGTGACTTTCTATCCGGGCTTCCGCCAAACCGCTCCGGGCAAGTATCACATCCGTGTCTGCCGCACGCTTTCGTGTGCCATGGCGGGCAGCTACGAGTTGATGGAGTCGTTTTGCAAAACGGCAAACATCGACCGCTCGCATGTCGATCATCATCACCCGATCGCGGTGAGCGCGGACTGCAAATACAGCATCGAATTCGCCGAATG
>JBKCXA010000417.1:0-12020 GCA_046316935.1 Prosthecobacter sp. | reverse complement strand
CTGTATCCCGTGCATATCGAGGGACTTCCCGCGCCCGTGCGACTCGGCCTCGCCGGAGGTCCACTGGTCGTCGCCATCCTCTTGAGCCATCTCGGCCGCCTCGGGCCGATGGTCATGCACATGCCGCTGAACGCCAACCGCGCCCTCCGCGAGCTCGGCATCATTCTTTTCCTCGCGAACGTCGGTTTGCTCTCCGGTGAAAAATTCGCCGCCACGGTGTTTTCGACGCAGGGACTGCAATGGGTGCTGCTCGGCGTGCTCGTCACCATGCTACCGCTGCTGCTGGTGGGCTTCATCGCACGTAAATGGCACCGCATGAACTTCATGAACCTCTGCGGCCTGCTCTCCGGTGGCATGACCGATCCACCTGCGCTCGCCTTTGCCACCACGATGGCCCGATGTGATTCACCGGCGATCGCTTACGCGGCGGTTTATCCGCTGACAATGCTGCTGCGCATCGTCGCGGCGCAGATCATTGCGCAGATGGGATGAGCAAAGACTGAAACGTTGGGCGGTTTGATCACGACTTGGAAGAGATGAAACTCGCTTTCGCCTTCTTCTCGCTCCTCACGCTCGGTTTTGCCGAGGCACCCTTCACCACGATGCCAGCGGAGTTTGCCTCAAAACCTGCGGTGGGAGCTTCTCCGCTGGTTTTTCGCGATGGCAGTCCGGTGAAGACCGCGCAGGACTGGCAACGGCGACGCGAAGAGATCCTCCAGGACTGGCATGGCCTCATGGGCGCCTGGCCGAAGGTGATCGAGAATCCCCGCGTCGAGGTGCTGGAAACCAAAGAGCGCGAAGAAGGCATCACGCAGCGAAAAGTGCGCATCGAGATCGCCCCTGGCCAGACTGGCGAGGGCTACTTACTGCTACCGAAAGCCTCTAGCAAACGTCCCGCGGTCTTTGTGCCGTATTACGATCCCGAAACCAGCGCCGGACTCGGCCCGAAGCCGCTGCGTGATTTTGCCTGGCAGCTCGCCCGCCGGGGTTTTGTGACGCTTTGCATCGGTTCACCCGGCGGCGATGCGAGAAAGCCAGTTTTGAGTTCCGAGGCCAAATGCCAACCGCTGTCTTACCTCGGCTACATTTGCGCAAACATGTGGCAGGCCCTCGCCGCGCAGCCAGAGGTCGATGCCAGCCGCATCGGCATCGTCGGCCATTCGTATGGCGGGAAGTGGTCGCTCTTTGGCTCCTGCCTGTGGGACAAATACGCCTGCGCCGCCTGGAGTGATCCCGGCATCGTGTTTGAGGAAACTCGCCACAGCATCAACTACCAGGAGCCATGGTATCTGGGCCTCGATCCCTCGCTCACCCGCAAACCCGGTCTCGTGCGAGCGGACAGCCCGCGCACCGGTGCCTACAAGGTGCTCATCGAAAAAGGCCACGACCTGCAGGAACTGCATGCGCTCATGGCTCCGCGGCCCTTCCTCGTCTCCGGTGGTGCTGAGGACCCGCCGAAGCGCTGGCTCTCGCTCAAGCACGCCATCGCCGTGAACCAGCTCCTCGGCTTTACTGACCGCGTCTCGATGACGAACCGCGAGAAGCATGATCCCAACGAAGAATCCAACGAGGCCATCTACCGCTTCTTCGAGCACTGGCTGAAACCGTGAACCTGTTCCACGTTCTCCCACCATGCCCATCCGCCCCGTCTTTCTCACGGTCTTCTTCATCTGGAGTTCGCTCATCATCGGCCAGCTCATCTTTATCTTTGTGCTCACCACCAATGCCAGCGAGCCGAAAGGCGAATCGAATGCCGACATCTTCGCCCTCGTGGCCGGAATGAATGCGGCGCTGACCTTTGTGGTCCGTCACTTCATGCTCGGCGGCTTCGCCAAAGGCAAGGTGTCGATCGACACACTCCCAGGTCAGAGCTTTTTCTTGATCGGCAACGTCATCGTCTTTGCCCTCAGCGAGAGCATCGGCGTCCTCGGCTTCGTCAATGGCCTCGGCAGCTCCGGCAAGGATGCCTGGCTGCCCTTCATCGGCGGCTCGATCCTGCTGCTGCTCTTCCACATTCCATTGCCGTCGCGGTTCACCCCTGCCAAAAGGCACGCATGAACCGCTACTTCGACTTCAACGCCACCACCCCGCTGCTGCCCGAGGCTCGCGAGGCCTGGCTGCGGGCAAGTGAGAAGCACTGGCACAATCCATCCAGCCTTTATCGCGACGCGGGCATTGCGAGCCAGCACCTCGAATCGGCCCGCGAGCGATTGGGCACGTTGCTCGGCGTCGAGGCAGAGCGCATCGTCTTCACCAGTGGTGCGACGGAGGCGAACAACTTGCTTTTTTCGGCCTACGCGGGCAAGACCACCGCCATCTCCACCATCGAGCACCCCAGTGTCCGCGAACCGGCGCGACACTGGACGAGCATGCAGGAGTTCGACGCGCATCAAACCATGCCGGAGGGCATGGCGCTCGGCTCCGTGATGGCCGCAAACAATGAAAGCGGTGAACTTTTGCCCTGGCAGGACCTCGCCGCGAGCTGTCGCGCCCGGGACATCTCATTTCACACCGATGCCACGCAATGGATCGGCAAGCTCCCGGCCGATTTCAGCACCTGCGACTATGTCACCGGCTCCGCGCATAAATTTGGCGGGCCGAAGGGCACGGGCTTTCTGGTGCTGCGTGATGAGGACGAGTGCATCCGATTGCTCCGTGGTGGTCCGCAGGAAAATGGACGCCGCGCAGGCACCGAGAACTATCCGGCCATCGAAGCCATGGTGACCGCTCTGGAGACCATCACCGCGAGAGGCTTGCCGATGGATGCCACCGGCCGTGATGCGTTTGAAAAGGCCATGCAGGCCAGTTTTGAAGGCCTGCGCATCATTTCTGCCGATCGTCCTCGTCTCTGGAACACCTCTCTCATGGTCATGCCGCGGCATGAGAACCTGAAATGGCTCACGCGGCTCTCGCGGCGCGGCTTCAGCATCTCCACCGGCAGTGCATGCAGCTCTGGCAAAGAAGGCTCTTCGGTCGTCGTGACGGCCCTCGGGGCGTCGCCGGAGGAACTGCGCCGCGTGGTGCGTCTGAGCGGAGGCTGGGAGACCTCGGTGGACGACTGGCTGGAGCTCGCTTCGGCCTTTCAAGAAGTGGGAGCGGAGCTCGACGCGGGCGGGAAGGGCTGAGCGTGGCATCTTGGCGCTTGGCGGAAAGCGCCGGACGGTTCACTGTGCGTCATGGAACTCGCCCGACGCGTTGTCTTTGCCCTCATCATTCTCGCGATTGCCGCCGGCCTGTATTCATTCTCCAGGCAGGATGCGAAACCCTATGGCCTCTCCCAGCTCCTGAAGGGCGAGAAGGTGCCTGAGGACCTCGACTCGAAACTCGATCCGGACGACGCACGCACGCTGATGCGGATGAACGATGCCTTTGCCAAGCTCGCTGAGAGCGTGCTGCCCTCCGTCGTGAGCATCACCACCCGCACGGTGCGCCCGCCGCAGGTCACGCTGCACCCGCTGCTCGGCCTGATCGCCGGCAAGGCGCAGGTCATCCCCGGCCTCGGCTCCGGCGCCATCATCAGCAAGGACGGCATGGTGGTCACGAATTACCACGTCGTCGCGGATGTGTCGGAGCTGGTGATCACCACGAATGACAACCAGGTTTACAACGCCCAACTGCTCGGCACCGACGAGGAACGGGACATCGCCCTGCTGCGCATCGAGAGTGACAAGAAGGACTTCCCCGCGCTCTCTTTCGGCGACTCCGACAAGGTGAAGGTCGGCCAGATGGTCTTCGCAGTCGGCAATCCCTTCGGCCTCAGCGGCACCGTCACCCAGGGCATCATCAGCGCCCGCGACCGCCATCTCAGCGACAGCCAGATGGACTACCTGCAAACCGACACCGTCATCAATCCCGGCAACTCAGGTGGCCCGCTCGTGGACATCCACGGCCGGATCATCGGCGTGAACGTGGCCATTTTTCGCGGCGATCAAAACGTGCGTGCCTGGCAGGGGGTGGGCCTCACCGTGCCTTCGAATGGCGTGAAGATGGTCGTCGATGCCATTCGCAAAGCACTCGAACAGCAGGAGGAGGCACGCCGCTCGGGCAAGAGCATGCTCGGTCGTGGTTATCTCGGCATCGAGGTCATCCGCGAGCCCATCGAAATCGACGAGGTGTGGGGCACCTCGCCACACGGAGCCCTCGTCTCACGCGTGGATGCTAATTCGCCCGCCGCCGCGGCCGGAATCAAGCCCGGTGACATCGTCACGAAGTTCCAAGGCATGACCTTCCAGATGCCCGCAGACCTTTTGCAGATCATCAGCACCCAACCTCCGGGCTCCATCGTGAAGCTCGAGGTGATCCGCAACAACCGCATGCGCGAGGTGCCCGCCCGTCTCGGCGAACGGCCGGAGAAGACGAACTAGCGCCGCTCCTCCAAGCGCAGCCCGCCCAGCACCTCCGAGTCCGGCTTGGCCTTCAAATCGCCTGCGGAGCATTCGAGCGCGATGCTGCCCATCTCGCTCGTGTGCCACAGCGGCACGCCGTGCTCCTCACACCAGGCGGCGAGTGTGTCCGGTGGCGGCGTGTGATCGCGTGAGAAGCCGCTGCTGCCGCGAATGACAAGCCGCGGCCTCGCTGCATCCATGAATTCACGCGTGCCACAGGCATCCGTGGCATGCGAGCTGGTGATCAGGACGTCACAGCGCAGCTCCTGGCCGGATTCCAGCAGCGCAGTCTCGGTGAGCCAGCCCGCATCGCTCATCCACAGCACCCGCCAGCCATGCAGCACAGCCAGCAGCACCATCGCACGGTCATCTCCGCGCATCGAGCGGCTCGCTGCGGCCGGATGCAGGCAGGTGAGACTGGCGTCAACACCCAGAGGCAGCTTGTCCCCAGCGATCCATTTTCTCAAAGCGGCTGCTTCTTCCAGCCGGCGCAGGATGGTCTGTCGCGAGTCATACGGCCCGGGCTCACGAGCACTGCAAAACAGCTCCGGCACGCCAAAAGCATCCCGCGCCTGCTCCACCGCGCCGATGTGCGCGGCATCGTTGTGACTCAGGACGATGCCACGCAGCCGGTTCACGCCCTCATGACGCAGATAGCGATGCAAAAGCGGCCGAAAGCGATCCTCCGGCCCGGTATCGAGAAGCCAGTGTTCCTTGCCAAGACGCAGATGATTCGCCGCGCCACCATCCGGCATCACCAGCACCCGCCATACCATTTGGGTATCGTCAGAAGCAGGAGTGGCATTCAGATGAAAATTCGCCCCTGGAAGGCTGGAGAACCATGTGGCGGAAACCACCATCGCCTTCGCGAGGAACCAGTTCGCGTTGTTGATGGCGATCTGTGCTCCGGTGAGCTTCACGAGAGCCGCGAGGATGCTCATGCAGGTGACCGCCAGCGCCGCGATGGAGAGCGGCACGAGCACGCTGTTCGCAATGAGGGCCACCGGCGTGACCGCCTGGAAGTGCAGCAGGATGAAGGGCAGGCTGCCAAGCCATGCGGAGGCTGAGACACAGGCATTTCCGATGATCCAGCGACGCAGCCAAAGCCCCATTTTTTGCCGCCAGGTGGCAAACTCGACCGGCAGAAAGGGATCAAGCTCCATCCAACGTGCCAGCGGGCTCATGAAGACACCAGTGAGCGCCGCGATCGCCCACAGCACGCCGAACGAAAGCTGGAAGCCGGGCATGAAAAGCTGCTGCGTGTCCGCCCCCCGCAAAAGCAGCGACGCGAGGCCAAGGTTGTTCTGCACGCCAGAGTCCCGATCCACCGAGGGACCGCAAAAAACGACCGCCACCATCAGTGCCGCACGAGCTGCGGAAGCCCGCCAGCCGGTGATGAACGCATACGCGAACACGATGAGCACCATCAAACCCAAAGCCGCGCCACGCCGCAGTCCTAGCACCTTCAACACCTGCCACACGATCATGCCCAGCATGGCCACATGAAGACCGCTCACCGCGAAGACATGCAGCGTGCCGCTGTCTCGAAACGCGTCCTCGATGTCATCCTGCGCCTCATCCGCCACGCCCAATGCCATCGCCCGGATCACGCCCGAATGCCTGGGATCGTCGTCGATGTCGAGCATGAGTTGCTCACTGATCCAGCGACGGCTCCTCTCCGCCGCATCCAGCAGGGCACAGGTCCACACCGCGCCTTCACCAGGCATTTTTTCCAGCTTTGAAACTCTCAGCTCTGCCGCGAAACCGCTTCTCAGCGCATGGTCCGCCGCATCGAAGGTGCCCGGTGCCTTCCGCCCCGCCGGCACCTGCAAGCGACCGCTCAACCTGTAGATGCCCGCGCCGGGGAAAACGCCCTCGCGGGGCAGTGACACCTTCAACCTCACTGGCTCGTGCCACTCCGAACCATCTTCCAAAGTCACCGCCACGGCCTCGCACACCGCTTTCGGATTGTCCGGCATGGAACTCTCATGATCCGGCGTCAACCCTCCCTCCACCACCGCGTCGAGTCCGCCTCCATCTTCGATCAAATGCATACGCAGCGGATGCCTCAACGTGCGATCAAGACTGCCCACATGCAGCGCCGCAAAGCCAAGTAGCGCCACTGCGAAAACCAGCGATCTCCGCGGTCGGACCAACGCCGCCAGCATCGCAACCACTGCCAGTGGAAGGATCCAGCCATGCATGCCAGCCACCTCATGCTCCGCCAGCACGATGCCTGCCACGCCCGCCACGGCCAGCGCCATCAGCGGGCAGGCGGCAAGCCATCGCTGGAGCGCGTTTTTCATAAGCGGAGGACAGATCAGATGCTTTGCGCCGCCTTCGCCCGCTGCTGCTGGATGTATTTGAACTCCTCCTGCTCCAACTCGGTAATCTTGTGATGGGCGTTGGCGCTGTGACGGGTGTTGGGGTAGCTGGCGATCACCTGCTCCAGCGTCGTGCGTGCCGCCGCGAAATCATGAAGGTGGTTCGTCTGCACCTCCACCAACCGGAACAACAGGAAAGCCGCGTCATCCACCGACCACGCACGGCTTTGCAGATGATTCGAGAACACCTCGACCGCCGTCTGCGGATCACCGAGGCGCTCGGCGTGCACCTTGGCCATCTCCGCCGCGGGGAATGGATCCTCCGGCTTCTCCTCGATCATTTTCTGGTAGTGGGCGAGTGCTCCTTCGAAGTCCCCCTGCGAGATGCAGGCAGCGGCCTTCATGAGCCCATCCTGCTCAAGCTGTTCACCGGAGGAATACATGCTCTCGCCGATCGCATCCCCGATCCACGGCAGCAGATATTTCACCGCGATGATGCCACCGCCACCGCCCAGCAGAATGAAACCAACGAGCTTCATGCCGTCACTGGCCTGCATGATCCACCGGTAGAGCAGCAGGCCGACGATGGCGGCGAGAAGAACAACGCAGATGCGGGTGATGAGCTGTTGGTTCATGAGGTCAAAAGATGCCGAGAGGCTATCAAAACGTGTTTTTGCCGCCAAGAACGAAATCGCCCCAATCAAGCAATGCATCAATCCGCCCCAAACACCCGCACGCGGAGATCTCGCAAGGTGAAGATATCCTCTTTGGCCGCCTCCAGCCCTCGCATTCGCCTCGCTCCATCTTTGCGATGGGTGCCAAATCGCCCTCGTTTTGCCGCAAAGATCGCCTCCACATACCCGCGGCTCCCCATTACCGCCCCGTCGGTGAAGTAGCGCACCTTGCACCTCAATACCTCCGCCACCGGCAGCCGTCCTCCCTTTGAAAGCACCTTCTGCGCCTCCTCACGGCTGATCTTGCCACCTGCCCTCCCCGCCTGCCCCCAGGTGAAAAGCAGCCTGCGGTAATGCTCAACATACCCCTGCTCCGGCCTCGCCCCCTGCAACTGTGCCTTCGACGCTGTCTCTACTCCCCGCCGCGCCATCACCACCCCGGCCACCGCCTGGGCATACCCGCACCAGCGGTAGTCCTTGGGGTCTTTCACCAGCCCGGCCCGCACGGGGTTGAGGTCGATATAGGCTGCGGTCATCGCCAGCGCCTCCCCGCCGCCCTCCACCAGCGTGCTCTTGTAGCGCTCCTCCCACAGCGTGCCCTTGCGCCCGTGCTGCTTGTTGAACCACTGGGTGAAGCGCTGCTTGAGCGTCTTCATGAAGCTGCTGATGTCCCACATGCGGGCCGTCCAGGAGTCGAGCACGCGCTGGGCCGCCTCGGGAGCGCCCGCCTCGCGGAATTGCTGGAGTTGCACACGCACGAGATGCGCGGTGGTCTTTCCGAGGGATCCTGAAATGATGCGCAAGACCTCGTCCTCCCCTGGCATGAACTCGGGCCGGCGCGGGACCTCGACGAGGAGGTGAAAGTGGTTGGAGAGCACGCAGAAGGTCACGACGCGGACCTGGCAGAGCTCTTCATACATGCGCATGAGTCCGGTGAACATCTCACGCTCGGGCCTGTGGAGGACGAAGTCGCGATTCACGACGCGGGAGACGCAGTGGTAGAAAGCGGTGGGATGATGGGCAGGAGCCTTGAGCCGGGGGTGTCGCATGACACGGCCGGTAGCCTAGCCGCAAAAGGAAGCAAGTGCATTCTGATAAAGGGACAGACCTTTTATAAGAATCTTTGCGAGCCCCGTTTGCGGGAAATTGAGCTGGGGCGACGTTTGGAGGGCATGAAGATCGCACACTGCCAGTATGAGGCCTGGGTCGGGGATTTGGAGCACAACCTCGCTCGTTTTGAAGAGGGCCTGAAACGTGCCGATGAGGTCGGAGCCAAGATCGTGACCTTTCCCGAATGCTTTTTGACCGGTTACCCAGACACCGAGGAGCTGGCGCGGAAGGGCGCCTTCGCCGTCGAGTCGCCGCAGATGCGACGCGTGCTCGACATCACCGCCCGCCACGCCGCCGTGGCCATTGTGGGCTTCAACGAGCTTCGCGGCGCTGATCTGTACAATACCGCCATCGTGGCGCATCACGGCCAGAACCTCGGCACCTACAGCAAATGCGCCGCTTACATGAAGTTTCACAAGCAGGGCCGTGAGTTCCCGGTGTGGGAGGCGGATGGCGTGAAGTTCGGCGTGCTCATCTGCGCCGATGGCGGCTACATCGAGCCTGCCCGCATCCTCGCGCTCAAAGGCGCACGCATCATCTTCGCGCCACACTTCAACTACATCGGCGACAAGGGCCTCATCAGCCACTTCATGAAGGTGCGGGCCGATCACAGCGCCCGCGCCGTCGAGAACAGCGTCTATTTTGTGCGAGCGAACAACGTCGTGCTCGATCTCGCGAAGTCCGGCATCACCCGCAACGCCGGCATTGGCTATGGCGACAGCTACATCGTCGATCCCGCCGGCGAGATCATCGCCCGCACGCGGCGACAGGTGGAAGACTTCATGGTCTGCGATGTCGACATGAGCTTCAAACAAGACAGCGCCTGGGGCTTGTCGAAGTCCGCGTGGAGCTTCCGTGAATTCGCCCCCGTTGTTGAAGCCGCGATGAAGGCTACTTGAGCCCTTTGGCGATGGCTTGCGCCTCCTCGATGAAGGCTTCACCCAGAGGCGACAGGCGACCGATCCAC
The DNA here is from genome assembly GCA_046316935.1 of Prosthecobacter sp. Classification (GTDB taxonomy): domain Bacteria; phylum Verrucomicrobiota; class Verrucomicrobiia; order Verrucomicrobiales; family Verrucomicrobiaceae; genus Prosthecobacter. The sequence goes on along the minus strand of JBKCXA010000417.1, from coordinate 2,560 downwards.
ATCACGCCGAAAGCTAAGGAGGGAAAATCATCCAGCGGCAACACACGCACCCCAGCATGAGCTTCCACACGGGGCATTTGCAGCGAGAGGCCGATGCCAAAGCCACTGGCGACGTATCGCGCCACCGTATCGAGGCTGCCCACTTCCAGGCTCGTGATCCATTCCACACCATGCTGTCGCAGGCCGGACTGGAACTCGCGCACGAGCGGATCGCTGGCGGTCAAGGCGATGAGCGGCGTCTCGATTCGCTCTTTTTCCCAAAGCTGCGCGGCGCTTTTGATGCTGCTTTTGGCCGGAACGAGCAGGCACATCGGCAGGCGGAGAAGCTCGCGTGTCTCCACATTCGGCGGCGGTTTGTCCGTGAGCGTGGAGAGGCCGATGTCGATCTCCTGCGCGGCCACGAATTGCTCGATCTGGTGCTGGCGGCCATCGGTGAGCGTGAAGTGAAAGCCTTCCACACGCCGCTGCATGCGAGCGCACAGCTCCGGCAGATACTCACGCTGCACGATTTCCGGCGCGGCGATGCGCAGCCGCGTCTCACCCCCGCCACGGATGCGGTCCGCCACATCGCCCAGGCCTTTGAAGAAGGGCGCAATGTGATCATAAAGAAGCTGTCCCTCACGCGTGAGCTGAAACGGCCGCCGCTGGTAGAGCGTGACGCCAAGCACATCCTCCAACTGCAAAATCTGGGCGCTGATGGCTGGCTGCTGAATGCCGTAGGGCATCTGCCGCGCCGCCGCGCTCACGCCGCCATGCGTGGCCACATAATAAAAGAGCTCGAGGTGATGGACGTTCATTTGCTGGGGAAGATAGGGATGACCTTGTTGATGAGGTCAGTGCCGGTTTTGACGCCTTCTTCCAGCGTCTTCGTGGTGCCGTTGATGATGGCTCCGGGCAGCTTCGCAGCGTCTTCACCGAGCACGGGCTTCAAAAGCGTGTCGCTCGCCTGGTTCACGATGGCTCCGGGTGTTTCGAGCAGCAGAGACATGCCCGCCGCTCCGAGCAAACGCGAGCTCAAATCCTCCTGTGGAGCCGTGCGAGTGCCGGCGACCTTCACACGAGCCCAATTCAAGCCCGGTGGCCCTTGCGGGTTCGATTCGATGAAGACGCGGTTTTGCGCTCCAGGCAGCCAGCGAAGCGTTTCCGGCGTCACGCCGACCATGAAGTCACCTTCGATGGCATCACCCGGCAGCAGCGTGAGTGTGCCTTCGAGACGCATCAGGCCGTTGGATTGAATCACAATCTTCTCCAGCCGCGTGCCGCCGCTGCTGTGCGGGCTCATCGAGGCCGTGGCGATGTCCAGCGCCAGCCGCTTGAAGCGCTCCATGCGCGTGTAAGTGGCCAGCTTGTCAAGAATGGGCAGTGAGGAGAGCACACCATCCTTCAGCACCACATCCGCCTTCCAGTTCATCGGCTGGCCTTTGGCTCCCGAAAGCTCCGCGTCGCCTTCAACATGCCCCGTGAGATGCTTTTGCCATTCCTCACTCAGAAACTCCGCCGTCGGAATCTGCTCCGCATGGGCAAACATCTGCCACTCACCGCCAAAACGCACGTTCCCGCGCAACGTGCCCTTGCTGCGATCCTTCCAGCGCAGCGTGGAGTCGGTGATTTGAAGTTTGTCATCGGTGAGCCGGAAGCTACCTCGGCCAATGTCGAGCTTCAGCGGCTCTTTTTGACCAGGCGGCGTCACCGGCATGCGCAGCGTGCCACCCTCAATCGTGCCGGGGAATGAAAAGCGCCCCTTCCCTGTCGAGGCGCTGTTGTAGCTGCCGAGGTGCAGACGCGCCTCCTCGACCTGCCAGCCGTTCTGCGAGTAGGAAAAGCGTTCCACGTCGAAACCATCCACCTCGGTGGTTTTCGGGATGTACTGGCTCAACCAGCCCGGCAGCGCGTTCTCAGTCACAGACGACTCTTCCGACCTCGGCAACGCTTTGTCCGCTGGTTGCTTGGTGACGACCAACGAATCCGCTCCCGCGCTCTGAATGCTCCACGAACCGCGGCGGATGGCACTGAAGTCCAGCGCCGCATGCAAGCCGACCGCCTCGATCTGCAAACCAGAGGCCGTTTCGATGCTCGCCTCGCTCATCCGTGCCGCGTCGTCCTGCCATTGAATCTCCGCCAGCCTCGCGGAGCCGCCCGTTTTCGCCTCGATTATCTCCTCCAGCTTCACGCGGAAGCCCTCGCTGCGCACAAAGCTCTGCAAATAGCCGACCACCAGCGCCGGCATGGCCATCACGACCACGATCACTCCCACGATGAGCAACCCGACGAGCCACACAAGCCATCGAAAGGGCGGTTTACGTCGTTGAAGAGGGCGGCGGCGCGTCATGGCGGCCATGCTAAGCGGATGATTACCGGCTGGCAAGAGGACCGCGCAGCCTCACGGCCGCGTCACCACCTCGCTCAAATTCAAAATGACGCTGGCGGTCACCCCATGTGCCGCCAGCTCAGCAGGCGGGATGGATGCATCGGGCTTGTAGGTGCCCATGGCGAGGAACTGCTTCGCGGATTCGGGCTCGGCTTGGAACCTCGACAGACGTTCGACGAGTCCTTTCTTTAA
>JBKCXA010000416.1:0-6716 GCA_046316935.1 Prosthecobacter sp. | reverse complement strand
ACATCGCATCAAAGAAAATGCCGAGCGTTGCGGATTTGCTCAAACAGAGCGCCGGAGCGAAAAGTCAATCCGGTCAACAAAGTCAAAAACCGTCTGCCCCGCAGCTCACAAGCGGCGAGCAATCACCGAAAAGCGGCTCTTCAGGAAAACCCAGCACCGAAGCGCAAAAGAAGGCCAACATGCCGACCATCACGGATCGCGAAGGTTCAATGAGCAAGCCGGTGGAGGCCAAAAACGATCCGAATGCCAAACCAGCACCGCCGAAGCCCAGCACGTTGAAATTGCCCACGACGCAGATGGCCGCCGCAGCACCGAAAGAAGGCAAAAAGGACGAAGAACAGCCGCAAACGCCCGCGCAGCAAAAAATGGACGAGGCGATTGAGGAGCAGGAATTGCTGCTCGCGGAGTTTGCGAAGGTCTCGGACGAGCTCGCGGCCGTTTTGGCGAGTTTGGAGGCCAGCACCTTCGTGAAACGGCTCAAAAAGGCCTCACGCGATCAAATGGTGGCCGCGAAGGATTTGAACACAAAGACGCTCAGCGCCTTCGGTTTGGAAAAACAGCCGGTGAAGGAAGCAGCAGGCATCGCCGAGCATGAAAAAGGGCAGAGCGAAGTCGTGCGTGTCATTCAAAGCGATCTCGAGGCTTACTACGCGCGGAAGCCGGAGATGCATTTCAAGACCGTCATCGGCCAGATGAAGGAAACGCAGGTCGTGAAGGCGCTGCACACGCTTGGTGACCAAGCCGCGGTGAACCTCAGCGGCAGCAGCATGGCCGGTGCGGAGTTTTGGGCGGACACGCTCGACCGCTGGGCCGAAGAGATGGTGGCCGCCAGCGAGTGCAAAGCGTGCAGTTCGTGCAGCGCGGACAGCCTGCCGCCGGAGATCGTGCTGAAGGTGATGAAAGCCCTGCGCGATGAGATGAAGCTGCGCGATGAGACCCGCGAGGCCGAGAACGCCAAGGCCGCGCTCGACGCGAAGGTTTACGCGAAGCAGTCGAACGGGCTCGCCTCGAAGCAGTTCGGCATCCGCCAGAACGTGCGCGGTGCTTTTGATGACATCCTGCATCTACCCGAGGCCGCCCAGAAGTTCGGCAAGGAGCTGAAGCTGCTCGATGCCGTCATGCAGGTGATGGACGAGGCCGGCACGATCCTCGACAAACCGGACACTGGCGCTCCCGCCATCGCCGCGGAGACCGAGGCCATCGAATTGCTGCTGCAAGCCAAGCGCCCAAACCCGAAAGGGGGCGGCGGTGGTGGCAGCAATCCCGGCGGTGGTGGCACAGCCGCCTCCACCAGCCTCGCCGCGCTCGCCGATCTCGGTGAAGGCGATGACGCCGCCACGAACGTCGAAGCCCGCCCCGTCGGCCAGTCCACCGGCAAAGCCGGCCGCGAACTGCCGGAGGAGTTCAAGACCGGCCTCGATGCCTACTTCAACAAGCTGGAGGAGGCGAAATGAACGGCGCAGTTGAAAATCCAGTTCCAGTTCTTATTTTACCGCACAATGAGCACCGTCCTTGAAATCGAAAAAGCCATTGAACGACTGCCGGGCGAGCAGTTGGGAGAATTGCGTGAATGGTTCGCCGAGTATGATGCCACGGTTTCCGCCTCCGCCAGCGTCTTCGCCATGTATGACGCCGAGGAAGGGGAGGGACAGCAATGGGAAGACTGACAGCGCTGCGAGGGGAGATATGGCTCGCTGATCTGGGCATGGCCGAGAAAGTGCGGCCCGTGCTCATCCTCAGTATTGCCTACAAGGACTCCGAGCGTGCACTGGTCAGCTATGTCGTGCGCACCACCAGCCTCCGCGGCACGGAATATGAAGTGGGGCATCAGGCGCCTAAGTTTCTGCCCGGAGCCTTCGATGCTCAATCCATCGGATCCATGCCAGATGTGAAGTTGATCAGACGGATGACAGTTTGCGATGCCACGACGCTTCAAAATGTCGAGACGGCCGTAAAGCGATGGCTGGCACTGTCGTAAAGTCGCTCAAACCGTGCTGACGATCTAAATTAACTGGAGTTCCCGGCCGCCTTTGTGCATGCTTGCCACATGATGTTTGAAACGCAGGGCGCATGGGGCCGGACGCTGAGGCGTCTCGCTGCCGCATTCGTCATTCTGCATTCGGCATTCGCCATTCATGCCGCGCCATTCACGACGCGGGCGGACTCGAAGAAATCCCTCGGCCCCGATTCGGAGAAGGGGCTCGAAAAACTGGCGGATGATGGCCTTGATGGGAAGAAGCAGCAGCTCACGGAGCAGCTCGAATGGGCCCTGGGGCTGGCGGAGGAGGAGGTGATGATCACAGCGGAGGAAAAGGCGGCGATCGTGAAGGACGCGGAGCCTTTGATCAAGGCGGCGATCAAGACGTGGCGGCCGCGCTACATCGAGTCGCTGCGGTTTTACCTCGTGAGCTACGCGGACGATGCCTCCGCGGCGCGACGCATCGCGCAATGGAAGATGGATCAGGCGGAAAAACGACTCACGGTTGAGGGCTGGACCTTGCCAGACCTCTCGCCGGAGTGGGAAGCGTTGGTGAAGAAGCATCTCGGCGATGAACGCGGTGCGCAAGCCATCGCCATCCGGGCCAAGCAGCGGGCGGAGGTGAAGAAGGAGATGGATTCCTTCCTCGAACGCTGGGCCAGCACGGGCCGCGTGCCGATGGATGAGGAGCTGCGACTGCTGATCGAGAGCCTGCGGAAGGAGTTGAAGCTCGATCAGCCAAAGGTGGACGAGCTTTTCACCGCGGCGAAGAAGCTCGTGGATGAGCACGTGGCCTCCGAGCGGGCTGCGGGCCTCGATTTGCTCTCGTCGCTGCCCGAGGAGCAGCGCCTCGTGGCGATGGGTCAGGGCAACAGCTTTGCCACACGCTTCGTGCGGCCGAAGAGTGCCGAGCTGGAAAAGAAGTGGGCGGAGGTCCTCACGGGCGTCCTCGGCGCGGAGCCGGTGAAGCAGTGGCAGACAGTCGTGGCCGAGCAAAAGACGAAGGAAGAGGCGGAGCTCGTCGATTCGCTGAAGCCGAGCGAGCAGCAGGCCCAGGCGCAGATGGAGGAGCTCATCGGCCGCGAGGTGGACAGCCTCGTGAGCGGTTTGAACCTCGATGACGAGCGCAAGAAGCAACTCGAAGCACTCGGCAAGCAAGCGGTGACGGCCACGCTCGAAGCTTCCAAGAAGCAGTGGATCAAAACCATCCAGGGCTGGTCCATCGCCGACCGCAAGATGCGGCGGAACTATTACTTTGGCGTGAATGATGACGACCATCCGCCGAAGCAAAAGGTGTGGGCCGAAGGCTTGAAGAAGCTTTTCAGCTCCGATGAGCTCCAACGCGTTCAAGACGGCGCCGTGCAGCGAAAGGCCCGCATGACCGGCGCTCTCGCCGCAGCCGCTTTGGCAGAGATGGACAAGACGCTGGCCTTCAGCGTGAAACAACGCACCGAGCTGGAGCCGCTGCTGCGCCCGCTGATGGAGCCCATGCTGCGAGACGACAACCAGGAGTACTGGAGCTACCAGGCCTACCAGCTCTTCAATTCGGCATCGAAAGTCGATGAGAAGAAGCTCGCCACGATCCTCGACGAGGCGCAGTTGAAGCAATGGAAGGGTTTGGTGAGCACGTCACCGAACTACAGTCGCAGCGGCGGTGTCACCGTGACCTCTGGCGAGATTGATCCCGAGCAGGAGAAGCCGGACATCGAAGTGGAGATCTCGCGCCACCTTTACCAGCTCGGCCTCAACGAACGAAAGCGCCTGCTAGAGCTGATGCTGGCCCAGGTGGGAGATGCGAAACGCGTGCTGGGCCTGCCGGAGGAGAAAGTAAAACACCTCACCACCGCCGCGAAGGGCTCAGTCGAGGCCGCGATGGAGGAATGGCGCACGCAGGTCGAGAGCTGGGTGCGAAACTCCGTCGAGCGTGCCACGCCCGGCACCGTGAAGGCCACCCTCGCGAACTTGGCCCGCTCCAGTTACAACGTGCAGGGCAAAGGCCCGCAGACGCAGGCGATCTGGCGCGACACCGTCACCGCGCTGCTTTCCGAGAGCGAGCAGGCCGCGTGGAAGAAGGTGCTCGATGCCCGCAAAGACTACCGCACGTCCGCGATGGCCACGATGAGCGTGAACGAGCTCGACCGTCGCCGCCGTCTCACGCCGGAGCAGGTCAAAAAGGTGCATCAACTCGTCGCCGCCGTGCTCGATGACTACCTGCCGGACATCGAGCGCTACATGAACCATACCTGGCACCTGCAATACTACTACGCCCTGCTGCCACTCGCCGGTGTGAAGGAGGCCGATTTGAAATCCGCCCTCACCGAACGCCAATGGAAGCTCGTGCAGGAACGCGATCTCTCCGACGCCATGCAATACTGGGAAGGCATCGAGAGCTATCACAAGCAGCGTTTGGAACAGGGCAAGGACGCGGTGGGAGGCGCGGTGATTTTTGACGAATGAGCACGAATGACGAATGGCGAATGACGAATGACGAATGCCCGCGAGTGCCTCGCTGGCTTGTGGGGATGATTTCGGCCTTCGTCATTCTGCATTCGTCATTCGCCGCGCATGCGGCCGACCTGCGTTTCGGCGGCGCGATCCCGCATGAGGTCGAGACGATCTATGAGCGCGGGCTCACATGGCTGGCGGCAAGGCAGAATGACGAGGGGAGCTGGCAGGGCGGGAATGACGGACCGGGCGTGAACGGCATCTGCGTGATGGCTTTTCTGGCCAGCGGCGAAGATCCGAACTTCGGGAAGTATGCGCGGAACGTGCGGCGTGGTGTGCGGGCCATTTTGAAGTCGCAGCAGGAGTCCGGTTACTTCCCGCACAGCATGTACCACCATGGTTTTGCCATGCTGGCGCTCTCGGAGGCCTACGGCGCGGTGGATGAGGCATTGCTGTGGGAAGGTGAAAAGCCCGTGCGCACCATCTCGCAAGCGCTCGACCTCGCGATCCGGCTCAGCGGCACTTCGCAGAAGAACAATCGCTGGGGTGGCTGGCGCTATTCGCCGGAGGCTCGCGATGCCGACACCTCTGTCACCGGCGCGATGCTCATGGGTCTGCTCGCCGCGCGAAACGCGGGCATGGAAGTGAGCGATGAGGTGCTGGAGGCCGCGCTCGAATACATGCGCCGCAGCACGAGCAAGGACGGCAGCGTGGCCTACAGCGGCGGCTTCGGTGGCATGGGCGAGTCGATGAACCGCAGCGCCATCGCCACGCTCGTGGCCGCCGTTGGGAAAAAGAAGGAGACGCCCGAATACAAAGCCACGCTCGAGCACATCAACACGCGTCTGGAGCACCAGGAGGGTCATTACAAAGAGTACTTCCGCTACTACATGGCCCAGGCACTCTTCCAGGGAGACTACGAGTCCTGGCAAAAGTGGAACACCGCCACCGTCCGCAGCCTCAGCGAGACTCAGGGCGAGGACGGCAGCTTTGGTGATGCTTACCAGACGGGCATGTCACTGCTCGCCGTGGCTTTGAACTACCGCTTCCTGCCAATTTACGAACGCTGACCCTTTGTTTGATGAAACGCCGACTTCGCCTTCTCACTGTTGTTTTGCCGCTGCTACTGCTCGCGGGGATCATTGGATGGGAGACGATCAGGGAACGAAAAGGGACGGAGGGGACCGGAGTGACCGGATTCACCCAAGTGACGGCTGTGAGCGAAAAACAGGCTCCGGCGGTGGTGGATGATGTGAAGACTGAGGAGGCGTTTCGGAGTTGGTGGGGGCGTTTTCAGGCGGTGGAGGCGGAGAAGCGTGCGGTGATGATGCCGGAAGGTCGTGCGGTGCTGGCGCAGCGACGCGTGCGGATGACGCGGTTGATTCGAGAGGACCCGGAGCAGGCGCTGAAGGAAGCGTTGAAGCTGAACGAGTATGAGGCGATGCCAGCGGAGCTTCGCGGGATGGTGGAGAAGCCGTTCAGCGCCGCGGCGGCGTATGATTACTATCCGGTGTGTGGTGCTTCGGCAGGTGTGCCGGATCATGTGGCAGCTTTGAGCCTTGAAGACGGTCGGTTTGATGCGTTCACCTTTGGGCGTCGCGCCGGGGTGATGAGCAAGAAGTCACTTCCCGCGCAAGGCATCACGCTGGATGACGCGGCGGCGATGCATGACATGACCTTGAGAAGGCTCGACGCGGCCGAGGTGGCCACGGCGCAGCGGCTTTTCCCGATGGGGCAGAAGGATGCCGCGAAGAGTTTTCTCACGGGTGAAGCCCTCGCGGTGGCTCCGGTGGTGGCGCTGGGAGGTGGGCGCTTGTATCACTTCGCGAATGAGGCGGAGCTCACGCAGCTCAATGAAGCTCTCGCGAAGCTCGACGAGCTTCCGGGGCCGAATGCAGGCTCGGATGTGCTGTATCAAGCGATGGCCGCCGATGGCAGCAGCGGCGGTTTTGACCTTTCGGGTGCTCAGGCCAGCGAGCAGATGCAGGCGGACGCATGGACGGAGAATCCAAAGAACGTCTTTTTGATCCGGGCGGACTTCAGCGACCTCACCGGCCTCACCTACTCGCCGGCCACGACGGCGGCGGTGATGAATGGTGCGGTGTCCGATCAGATCCGCGCCATGTCCTACGGCAAAACGTGGATCATCGCGGGCGTGAGCGAGAACCTCTACCGCATGCCGCAGACCTCCGCGTATTAAGTGAATGGCGGCGCGAGTCTGAACAGCGAGCTGCTCCGCGACGCGCGCAACACCTTCCGCAACACCCGCAGCGGCGGTGACGCGGCCCTCAAC
>JBKCXA010000415.1:0-6455 GCA_046316935.1 Prosthecobacter sp. | reverse complement strand
GTCTCAAAGTAGCGCTGGCAGCGCGTTCCCATGAACTCCCAATGCGCCTTCGGCACGGCGGTCCATTCCGGCACGGGGGCACCGGCGTAGCTTTCCATCGTGGAGCGGCCGCCGATGGCCAGCCAGGACTCGAAGTCGATCTCACGCTTCTTCGCGTCGAGCATGAGGATCTCGTGATTGCCCATGATGGGCACGAGCTTCATTTGCGTATCGAGCTCGATGAGGCGCTGGATGACGCCTTTCGAGTCAGGCCCGCGGTCCACATAGTCGCCGAGGGTCACCAGCGTGTCGTCTGCTCCTGGCGCGAGCTCTTTCAATAGTACATCCAAGGCTGCGGAACAGCCGTGAATGTCGCCAATGACCAGAGTGCGCATGGTTGGGGGTGCGGAGAATGCGGCACGAGGAAGAAATGGCAACCCCGGATTCGGCGGTAGGGGAGGGTCAGACGGTGAGGATTTCCTTCTCCTTGGAAACGACGTGCTGGTCGATCTCGGCGATCTTTTTGTCCGTCATGGTCTGCACATCCTTTTCGAGGCGACGGAGGTCGTCTTCGGTGATGCCACCATCCTTTTCACCAGCCTTGAGTGCCTCCAAAGCATTGCGGCGGGCGCTGCGCACACGCACACGGGCTTCTTCGCCGAGCTGCTTGCACATTTTGACCATCTGCTCGCGGCGTTCCTGCGAGAGGGCCGGGATGGGCAGGCGGATGACCTTGCCCTCGATGCTGCCATTCAGGCCGAGGCGGGACTCGCGGATCGCGCGGTCAATGTCCGTGAGCGTGCTGGAATCAAACGGCTCGATGCGGATCAGGCGCGGGTCCGGCGTGGTGATCATGGCGAGCTGCTTGAGCTTCATGTGGCTGCCATAGCTGTGGACATGCACGTCCAAGTTTTCGACAAGCGTGGGGCTCGCCTTGCCCGTGCGCACCGTGGCGAATTCGTGGATGGCATGCTCGACGGCCTTCGTCATGGCTTCTTCGCATTCCAAGATGGTCATTTCAGCGTCCATAGGTGAGATTGGTTAAGTGGGCAGCCTTCTTCGTCGCGGCAGGGCGCAAGCTCAAGCGCATTCCTGCATCAAGAAGCGAGCCAGCTCACAATGATGAGCAAGATGGCCAGGACCACTCCGATCAGGATGGAATGTCTTTGGAAAAGCAGCCAGAGCAGAGGCTTCCAACTGCTGTTGTGGCGTGCGATGTGCCTGCAGGCGCGGGTGACGTAGTCCTGGCCCAAGCGGCTTTTCTCATTGCAGTTCTTGAAGCCTTCGACTGCTGCCGAGGCGCCTTCATCGAAGTGTTTGACGGGTTTTCCAGGCTGATACCACAGCAGGGCATTCACGAGATCGAGCACGCGCAGGCTGAAGCTGGAAAGCTCAGGCTTGTGGACCACCTCAAGGTGCCTGCGAGCCTGCTCCTCGCGACCGGCGAGGAGATCCTCCAGGGCCGCGTAAAGGTGGAAACGCATGGTGGTGTCGTCGTGGCGGGGCAGTTCGAGCCCGCGGGCGAGCACGGCGGCCGCCTCGTCCTTGTTCCCCTCCGACTGAAGGGAGAAAAACAAGTTGTTCAGCATGTAGGGCTCCAGTTCGGAGCGTCCGCGCCAGTCGGAGAGCCATGCGATGACCTGCTTGTTGCGCTTCATGGTGTGCAGAGTGTAGCCCACCGTGCCCCAGGTCTCATCCCGGGAGCGGAGCCCCTCGCGGTGTTCGCGGATGAAGCGATCCACCCTTCGGGCCACCCACCAGGCCTGAATCCCGCCAAACTCGCTCCCCTGCTTCTTTTCCCAGCGCTCCGCGAGCCTGTTGAACAAACGGACAAAGGCCTGCTCACCGCCCTCGTCGTCCAGTGGCACCTCGCGCATCAGTTCGTGGCTGGGCACCATGCCAAGGAAGAAGGTTAGCGACACGTAGAAGGCGGCGGCATGGCTGTTTCGCGTCTGGCGGGTCTGGATCGCCTTGGCGAGATCCCGTTTGAGCAGCACGCACTCGTTCCGCACATGAGACAGCTGGATCTCATCCATGATGCGGTTGAAGGAATAGCCAAAGGCGTCTTCCAGCGAGGCCATCTCGAGCACGATGGCCCGGGCCTCCGCATGCTGGCGCTGCCGCCAGTGCCACAAACAAAGGCGGGAAAGATTCTCTACTTGGGGAAAGTGCGGCCGCGCGGTGTCGAGGATCTCCTTGGCACGTCCAAACTCGCCCTTTCCGCAATGGTGGTCGAAAAGCTTGCGCAGTCCGAAGGCATAAGCGGGATCGATCTCGAGGGCGCGGGCATAGGCGGTCATCGCCCCGGCCGTGTCACCCCGGCGCTCGCGCACATCGCCGAGCGAGCCGAGATGCACGGCCTCGCCCGGCTGGAGCTGGCTGAGGCGTGTGATCGCCTCTTCTTCAGCAGGCAGGTCTTTGAGTTCCTCATGCCATTCGGACATCAAGCGCCAGCCCCAGATCATGGCCGGATCAGCCTCCAAGGCCGTGCGCATGCGTGAGATGGCGGCTTTCTGATCATGTTTCTTCCACAGGATCCAGGCCTCACGGGCAAGGATGGACGCCGGCCTGACAGGATCAGGCTGTGCCTCGCAGGCGGCGAAGGCCTCGTCAAACCGGCCGGCGAGGGCCAGCAGGCGTGCCTTCTCGTCGTAGGCGCGAATCGCATGAGGTGCGGCCGCGATGGCGCGGTCCAGCGTGCTCAGCCGCGTGGCAAAATCCCCCGGTTGGGTCATGAAATCCGCAAGGATCAACCACGAGCGTGCCTCGTTCGGTCGTGATTGCGTGAGAGCCTCGGCGGCTTTTTTCGCCGCGTCTTTCTCACCCATCTCCGGCCCCCACTCGCCGAGTCTTTCCCATGCCCAATCATAACCTGGCTCCAGATCGACAGCTTTTTTCAGGTGATCAAAGGCGAGCTGCTTCTGGCCGAGATGCCAGGCGATTTCTGCCACCCAGCCGTGGTTGCGGCTGTCATGTGGCGCGTGGCGCACGGCCTGCCGCATGACATCGAGCGCCTCCTCGTAACGCGCGTCTTTTTTGAGCGCCTCGGCGAGGTTTCGCATGCCCCAGCCCCAGCCTGGGTTCAGCTCGCGCACTTGCATGGCAGCCTCGATCTGCTGCTTGCGGTCCGGGCGTGCCCCGTGGCATTCGGCGAGCTCCATCCACACACGCGGCAACAGCGGAAAACGCTCGCAGCAGGCCTGCATGAGCCGCAGGGCGTCATCCACCCGGTCCGTCTCACGCAGGAGCTCGGCGAGAGTGACCCAGGTATGCCAGAGATCAGGACGCTGCTCATGCGCGTGACGAAGGAAGTTCTCCAACTCGCCGAGGTCGAGGTAGTTTCGAGCGAGCTCGGCGAACTCCAGCACGCCGTCGCCATTGGTGACCTGGCGGATGAGCTCGCTTTGAATGTATCGCAGCTCGGTCAGCCGCTCCGGCTGCGTTTTGCACAGGCCGAGCAGCGAGTTCATCGGCGGAGAAGCATCTGGATCGATGGACACCGCCTTGCGGTAGGCGGTTTTGGCCTCCGGGATTCGCTTCTCCTTCTCGTAAATGGTGCCGAGCACGTTGAAGTGCCAAACGCTCTGCGGCTCGAAGGCGAAGGCCTGCTCCATCGCCTCGTGAGCATCGGCGAAGCGCTCGCGGTTTTTCATCGAGAGGGCGATCTCACGCCAGGCCATGCCGCTGCGCGGATCGATGCGCAGCAGCTCGCGAGCGGCGGCCTCCATCGCCTCCGGGCTGTCGTTGCGGGTCCAGTCGCTCCACATGTCGTGGAGATGCCAGTTGTAGGGGAAGCGATCGCACGCGGCACGGATGTGATCGAGCGCCGCCTGCCGGCTTTCGAGCTGCTCGAGCAGGTTGGCCACGCTCCGATGCGCATCCATGGCCTGCGGCTGGTGGGCGAGGACTTTCCGCCATGCCTCAAGCTGCCGTGGCAGATCACCCTCCTGCCGGGCGAGCTGCGCATCCGTGCGGTGCCAGGCACCGGGAGCCGTGCGGTCCTTCACGCGGACCAGCACCTCGCGGGTGCTTTCCAGCCGTCCAGTGCGCAGGAGCCAGCGGGCATGCTCCAACGCCAGATCCATGTCATCCGGACGTCGCTCGCAGGCGGCCTTCAGCACGTTCACGGCCTCGTCCGTGCGATTGATCATGTCGAGCGCCTCGGCGAGGCAGGTCGCGGGCTGGGAGGAAAGATGGCCGTCCTTGTCAAAACGACGGCGCAGCAAAGTCAGGGCCTCTTCCGTGCGGCGCACCCACCGGGCCGCTTTGAAGTAGGACATGGAAAACGACTCATTTTTGTCATTCAGGCAGCTCGCCAGTCGGTAGAGCACCGTGGCCTCTTCACGCCGCTGCGCATCCCAAAGCAGATTGGCGGACGTCAGCACCGCGGTGGCATCCATGCGGCTGCGGTGATAGCGCCGCAGCCAGCGCGAGGCCTCCGCGATATGACGCGCCTCCCAGTGGAGTTCACGCGCCAGCATTCGCCAGAGCAGCGGATGAGAATCCTTTTCCGCGCAGACTTTCCGCAGCTCCTCGGTGAAAACTTCCCGCCCGCGCAGCTCCCGCAGCACATACAGGCGGTCGATCTGCCAGTTCACAGTCGTGGGATGCATCTTCAGCATCGCCTCCAGGCCCTCCAGACGGGACTGAGCATGATCATCATAGCGGGCGAGCTCCAGCTCCACATGCCAGCGCAGCCGTTCGTTTGGATATTGATCACGCAGCGTTTGCAGCGTGGCCAGCGCCGCGGCGCGGTCGTGACGAGTGAGCGCCGAGTCAACGGCATGCTTCAGATCATAAAGATGCCGCTCCGGCAGATCGAGCCCGTCGAATAGCGATTCACGTTCCGCCGGAACCATTGCCAGGCCACGCGGGCCGAAGGGTGCCTGTCCCTCCAAAGCCTCCAACGCAAGGAACTCCGTCGTTGTCCGCTCGGAAGGATCACGCACAAAGAGCACCTGGCGGTATTCATCGTAACCAATGACCGCCTGTGCATGGGCGTTGTCCGGATAAACCATGCTCAGAATGATCGGGATGCCGCGGTCGATGAGTTGCTTCGCCGCGTCCACCGTCACGCGGAACTCGCGCACCGCCCACCCGTTCTTCTCCGCCCAGTCACGCTCACGGTAATGCGGCGTGCCATCGTAGCAGATCTCATCCGCCAGATCGAGGTGGTCCACCGGCTTGCCGAGAAAGGCCGCCACCGCGCTCACCGTGGCCGGAGCGCAGGTCACATGATGCTGAGCCACAAATCCAACCGGCAGGATGCGCCGCGTGAGCTGCTGGCCGTTCGTCTTCTCAAGGTAATCGGCCACCTTTTTGTAGAAGCCGCTGTGCTCGCCTGCGATGCGCGACTGCTTCAAGGCCTCCTCATGATCTCCCATCGCGCTCGCTAGGTCGCAGCGCCTTCCCGCCTGCCAGCGGCGCAGATCCTTGTCCATGAGCGGCAGCAGCTCCTCATGACGTGCGATGCTCGCCAAAGCCGCCTCATGCTGGTCGAGCTCGATTTGATGCGCTGCCAGCGTCCTCACCAACGAAGCGCATTGGGTGCGGGCACAGGCCTGCTCCAGCTTTTCGAGCGCTTCCTTTTCCCGCCCCAGTGCCATCAGCATGTCAAACTGCGAATGGAGGGAGGAAATGTGTGTTGGTTGAATGCTCAGCGCCTTCTCAGCGGCCGCGAGGGATTCCGCCCAGCGGTCCTGCCACTCCAGCAGATCCGACTGCACCGACCAGGCAAAAGCCGTGCCCGGCTCCTCCAGCAGCAGCGGACGGATCAGCGGCTCCGCACGCTCGAAATCCCGGAGCTTGCCCAGCACCCAGGCCTGAATCCCCGGATGATCGTGATGCTCGTCCTCCGATTCCTCCGCGGTTGGCGGATGCTTCTCCAGCCATTGCCAGGCCAGGAAGGCACCACGCAGGTGAAAAATCTCCCAAAACAGATCTTCCCGAACCACATGACGGGTCGCCTTGTTCCGCCAAAGCTTCAGCAGGATCTTGTGTTCCCTGCCGTCATCGCCCAGCGAGCGCAGCATTCGCGCTCCCACGATCCGATGCTCCGGGTTCGTCCACTCCTCAGGCGGCGAAAAGGGCTTCAACAGCTCCCAAGCATCCAGGAACAGCGCCTGCTTGCGCAATTCTTTGACTTTTTCGATCACTTCCGCGTCCGGCTCTCGCATCGACGCGTGCTATCAAAACGCCCCGGAAATGACAAGCGCAGAATCCGTGCTTCCGGCAGGTTTTCAGCCCGCCGCATCCACCAGGGTGCCGATGTGCTCGCCGACCAGGGCGCGGCGGATGTTGTCGGGTTCGTTCATGCTGAAGACGCCGATGGGCATGTTGTTCTCCATGCAGAGGGAGAAGGCGGTGGCGTCCATGACCTTCAATTGACGCGTCAGGCACTCGTGGAAACTGATGCGGTCGAATTTGACGGCGTTCGGGTTCTTGTTCGGATCGCTGTCGTAGATGCCATCGACCTT
>JBKCXA010000414.1:0-3710 GCA_046316935.1 Prosthecobacter sp. | reverse complement strand
CCCGAGGCCGAGGGCTCCCCGCGCCTCGTGATGACCAGCAAACTCCCGCTGCGAAACGCCCAAGGCGACATCATCGGCATCGCCGGCATCAGCCGCCGACTCGATCAAGTCCGCAGCCGTGCCAGTGGCGAGGCCCGTTTTGCCAAAGTGATCGAGCACATGCACCGCGAGCCCGAAACCGCCCTCCGCAGCGCCGAGATAGCCAGGATGTGCGGCCTCTCACAAAGCCAGTTCGACCGCAGCTTCCGCACCGTCTTCGGCACTTCCGCGAGGCAATACCTCCTCAAAGTCCGCATCGAAACCGCCTGCCGCAAACTCGCCGAAACCGAAGACACCGTCGCTGCCCTCGCCGTGGAACTCGGCTTTTTCGACCACGCTCATTTCACAAGATGCTTCCGTGGACTCATGGGCATGACCCCAGCGGCGTATCGGGCACAGAGCCGCAACCCGCGACTCACCCGCCGAGGGACTTGATGCGCCTTTCCAAATCACGCCGGTTGATGAGATCGACGACCTGCACGCTGTCCGGCAGCAGGCGGAAAAGCAGGCGATGATCAATGCCGATGCGTGCTCGCAACGTATCCGGCAACGCCTTGAGCCGGACCACGCCGACGAAGGCGGCAGGCTCGCCGCCAGCGAGACGACCGAGCAGCTCCAGCGCACCGCGTGCGACCTGCCTTGGTAGGCTGGAGAGCGTGTCATGAAACTTCTTCGGGAACTCCAGCAGACGCAGCGGCTGGGTTTGCGAGACTTCTTCGCCAAGGAGCGAGTCTTCCGCGTCGGCAGAAACAGGAGCAGTCGAGGTCTGCTTTCGTAGGGCGTGCAGCTCCGAATAGGTCTCGCCGAGTTTGCGGCGTAGCTCGGCACGTTCGTCATTGCGGGCACTAAGGTCGGACTTCATCGCCTGCACTTTCTGGCGCAGGGCCAGCAGTTCATCACTCTCTTGCGGTATTTGTTGGCGGGTCTGCGCAGCCTTTTCCTCGCGTGCATGATGCTTCTCCAGCAATCGCAGGCGGCGCTGCGCGTCTTCGCGGGCCTCCTGCAGTTCGCGCACCTCGCGGGCCTTGCTTTCCAGTGCAGCACGGGCTTTGCGCAGTTCCTCGGCGTCCTTGCCCGTGTCCACGACCTCCTCGGTGAAGCGTTTTTCGATGATGTCACCATATGGGTCATCGGCGCTGATGTTCAGGACGTCACGAGTGCGCAGGATCTCATCAAAGAGGGCCACCGTGTCCCGTTTGCGCACCAGCGGCAGCAGTCCCCGGGCGATGAGGATGCCCAGCGCTTTGTAGGGGGAGAAAAGAGCCGCGTAGCCAGTGTCCACGAGCAGGGAAGGCACGGCGGAAGTCGCTGCCTCCTCGGCCACAGCCTCCAGTGTGCGCAGAAACTCCGCCGGATCATCCTGCACGAGCGCCAGACGCACACGCATGGACAGCTCTTCAGGCGCAGGTGGAGGCTCGTCCTCACGGTAGCGAGCCTTTACCAGTCGGCGCACGATGTCCGCCCGGCCCTTCATGCCAGCATAGAAAGTCCCCGCGTCCCATGATCTCGTCAGGTCATCACCCAATTCCACCCGCTCAAAAGCCGAGGCCAGCGCCTCAAACTCATACACTGCGCCCAGCATGAGCAAAAAGTGAGGCAGCAGTTTCCGTGGAAGCTTACACGGATCCATGTGCGCCAGATCATAAGGCCGCATTTTTTCCAACTGCTCCACAGTCACATGCGCCTCCATCTCGTGGCGTAGCTCGGCGTGGGTCTTTCCGGCCACGGAAGTGGACAAATGCAGCCGCTCCTGGTCTTTATCGTGACAGCATTTCTTGTACTTTTTGCCGCTGCCGCAGGGACAGGGATCATTCCTTCCCACGCGGGCCACCGCCCGGCGCATGGGACCATCGGAGGAAAAGATTCGCGTCGGCTCATCCGGGACGTGTTCGATCGGCGGTTTCCGAAACGTGACCAGAAGAGTCTCTGCCAGCTTTCCACCCATCTGAAGCCCCTGCTCACGAGAGGCGTTGATGCCACACAGGCCCACCACGAGATCGGACAGGTTGTCGTCCGCGATGACCGCTGTCATGGCGAGGACGTAGGACCACTGGTCTGACGTCAGATTTTTCGTGCGGGCCAGCAGCCGGGCCTGTGGCACCAGTTCCGCGGGAAGTGGGGCCTCCGGGTTCTTCTCACGGCTCCATGCGGCAGCGATCATGAGTGCCATCGCCCGGTGCTGGTGGATCATGGAAGTGGTGGCGGCAGCACGCACGAGATGCGCCGCCACCTCGCCGTGCATGTGCCAGGCACAGTTTCCCAAGAAAGTGTCATGGGAGAAAAACACCGCGCCTTTCTCCAGATGCCGTGCCTGGACCACGCGCCCGGCTGCCAGCGCCGCGATGACGATAAAGTGAAAGCCCATCCCGTCGCCATCGGCCACGACTTCATCCACCAGTGCATTGAGCTCCTTGTCATCCGAAGGCAGCAGGGCTTTGCATGCTTCCACAGTGGCCTTGCACCAACGCGAAGTGTCGATGTGAGCACGAAGTTCCGCATTCATGCCTTTCAATGAAACCTCTTTCACCGCCGGATCAACAACTGCCGACAAGCTTTTCCAGGACGGAATTGCGACAGTCTCTACATGTCTTCGCGCACCCCTCGTCGGGTTGATTCAGCTCAGAATGTCCTTCACCACCTGACCGCCTTGCAGGCCCGTCAGGCGGATGCGGCGTCCGCCGCTGACGACGGCGAGGTTTTCATGATCCAAGCCGAGCAGGTGAAGGATGGTGGCATGCAGATCGCGGAAATGTACCGCGCCATCGACGACGGCACTGCCGTCGTGATTCGTTTCGCCATGCGCATGACCGGCTTTCACGCCGCCGCCAGCCATCCAAAAGGTGAAGGCGCGATGCTGGTGCCCTTTATGATCCTTGTCCGCGCCCGGTGTGAGGCCCGGCCGGCCGAACTCACCACCCCATACGACCAGCGTGTCTTCAAGAAGTCCCCGCTCGTCCAAATCATCGAGCAGCGCGGCGATGGGCGCGTCGGTGGTGGCGCAGTTTGCGGTCAAATCGCGACGATGGTCGGTGTGCTGGTCCCAACTGCCATGAGTGATCTCGATGAAGCGCACGCCCGCTTCGCAGAAGCGCCGTGCCAGCAGGCACTGGCGGCCGAAGTCGCTGCCTTTGCAGGTGCCTACAGAGTAGTTTTTGCCTACGGCGTAGCGTTCGAGGGTTGCCTTTGATTCGCGACTGAGATCGAGCAGTTCCGGTGCCTGCGCCTGCATGCGAAAGCCGAGTTCCATCGTCTGAATGACGCCTTCGAGCTGCGCGTCATCGCCGCGCAGACCGGCATGCTCACGGTTCATCGACTGGATGAGATCGAGCTGGCGGCGTTTCACGGCGGTCGGGAGGTGGAGGCTGGAAATGTTGTTGATGGTCGCCTTGGACATGTCCTCGCCATTCACGCCGATGGGCGTGCCACCAAAAACCGCTGGGAGCTGCATGGCCGCGTATTCGGAGGGCTTTGCGGTGTTGAAGCTGATAAACCCTGGCAGGTTTTGATTCTCGGTGCCGAGGCCATATGCCACCCATGCTCCCATGCTCGGACAGGGCCGCAGACGGTCGCCGGTGTGCAGTTGCAGCATCGACTGCGCATGGATGCTCGTGTCCGCGGTCATCGATTTGATCACACAAAGCTTGTCCGCATGCCGCGCGAGGTTTGGCAGC
>JBKCXA010000413.1:0-4082 GCA_046316935.1 Prosthecobacter sp. | reverse complement strand
AGATTCTTCCATTTCTCGTCGGAGCTGAGGCGGTCGCATACGACGATGTTTTCGCAGCCACGGCGGTTCAGCTCCCAAACGAGGGCACTGCCAATGAATCCGGCCCCGCCGGTGATGAGGATGCGACTTTCCGTGTTCTTCATGAACCGCTGCCCCTAGCGGGGTTTGCGGACCGATTCAAGCAGCGGCTACAGCCTCATCCGCAGCCGGTTTGGCATCTGCGGCAGGCGCTTCCTCGGGCTGCGGCACGGGGAGCTGCTCACGCCAGAGGGCAGGATGCAGCACGAAGCCTCGGACGCCATTCTCCCACTCGCCCTCCCAGCCGACGATGGCCTCCATCGTGGTGGCCTGCGGGCAGTGGATGGTCGGGTAAAGCCATTGCTGGTCACCCACCTGGAGTTTCGGGATCAGATTGTGCCCGTGAAGCTCGATTTCCCAGCCGAGTAGGAGTGGCTCTTCGTCGGTGAAACCCGCCAGCCCAAGCGGATGCTCCACCCAGCCGACCAGGCCCGCTCCATTGAGCACATCCCAGATCTCGCGGTTTTCGAGTTCGAGGCGCACGGCAAAGCCATAGGATCTCGCCGGTCCTCCGTTGCTGGGATCGCGAGCGACCAGGCCAAAGATCACCTGGGACGGGCAGTTCTCCGGGACGACGTCGATTTGAAAACCAAACCGGATCGGGTGGTCAGGAACGACGAGATGCCCGAGGCTCTCAAACGAGAAGTCCTTGATAGCCAAGGCACTGGAGAAGGTAGCTGCGGAGGTTTGCATGACGACGCTCATGTTTTTCAGGGTTATTCAGAACAAATAAAACCAAAATTATTGTAAATTTCAAACACTTTTCATAAATTTTAACCCTTCTAAACCAAATCTGAATCCCATTTTATAAAAATTATCCAAACCGGGAAAAGGGGGCGGTAACGGTTTGGGAGAAAAAGGAACGGCCACCATGGACCACCGTGTTTCGGCCAGTCTGGAGGTTGGGGAGCAAGCCTTCGAGAGGTCCCTGGCTCGCATCCGCCCTGATTTCAGCTTGCCGGAAAACAGCCTTTCCCGCTAAAAGCTGAGCCATGAGCGCCCCGCTTTGCCCTTCCGATGTCGCCCGTGCTTGGTTTGAGCAGGTCTGGAATCAGCGTGACCATTCTGCCATCGACCGCATGCTGAGCCCTGAGGCGGGCATCGACAGCCTGCACTTTGAGGACATGACCGTTTTGCGCGGGCCGGCGCAGTTCAAGCCATTCCATCAGGCCATGCTCAGCGCCATCCCAAACCTGCACATCACCATCAGCAAGATCATCGAGCAAGGCGACTGGGTTTCCGTGCGCTTTGTCTGCGAAGGTACCCACCCCGGTCCCGGCCTCGGCTTTGAGCCAAATGGCAACCGCGTCCAATTCTCCGCTATCGCCATGGGTCGCGTCGAAAACGGCCAGTGGGTCAAAGGCTGGAACGTGGTGGACTTCTTCGCCCTCCAAAAGCAGGCGAATGGCGAGATGCGAATCTCGCGGGTGGAGTGAGGTCAAATGCTTCGATGCATCAAATCCAAGAAGCTGCGCAGGAACTCAGCCGTGGCGTTGATATGCTTGATGTCTTGGTAAGGTTTGCCTGTGGAGATGCACAGCCAGAGGTGGGCCGTTAAGCTACGTTGGAAGCGAGAATTCTCGGGATCGCAGTCCGCAGCCTGATCAGGATCGTGTCCCCACATATTGTGTAGAGCGATGCGGTGCGGAAGGGAACTCAGAGGCTGTTCCTTCCAATCGTATTCTTTCCTATAGTAACGCAAACCCCAGTCACTATGGGTAGATTCCCGGTCGAAAACGATGACGACAGGGACTTCACCATCGAACTGCACGGCGATAGGCTCATAAAGTCCCTCCCACACGAATCGACTGCCATGCCTTTCGAATTCGAGCCGCTCTCGCCGGTCGCCGCCACCAAATCCGAAGGCGTGCCCAAAGCTGAAATAGTGCCATTCGGAACCTTGATTGCGCACCTCAAGAGTAGTGCCATCTGCCAAGGTCACATTTACACGATCATCCCAATGATCGTGCAGGAGGTAGGAGAACACACTTAAAGCCAACAGACCGAACAAGCCGATGAGCAGCAGGGTAAGCACAATTTGTTTTGGCCGATTCATCATACTCAAACTAGGTCAAAGAGTTCCGAAAGAGAAACACAAAGACGACACTCTGCCAAAGGACTACAAAAAAGAGGCCGTTCGAAAACGGCCAGTGGGTCTAAGGCTGGAACGTCGTGGACTTCTTCGCCCTCCAAAAGCAGGCGAATGGCGAGATGCGGATCGCGCGGGTGGAGTGATCAAATGAGGAATCACCACCGCCCCAGACCTCGCCGAGGATGCCGCTTCTGGTGTTTGATCGCTGTGATGCGTGGGTGGCCGTTTTTCATTCGGAACAGAATGATGTGGGGGAACTTCGGTATGAAGGCCCGCTGAAATCGTGTGTTCGACGGATAAGGCGAGAAACGCTCTGGGTGGACGGCGATCTTGTTCAACTGCTCCTGCACCGCCGCGAAAAAGCGATCCGCCAGTGGCTCACCACTTTCACGAAGATACCAAGCCAGGATTTCATTCACATCCCGCTGAACGGCCGGGTGGAACTCAAGATTCATCGGCTCAATGAAGGAAGCTGGATGCCGGACAGAAATTCCGCATACGCCATGGGCTTCACCGCACCTTTCTCCAGTTCCTCATCCCGTTCATCGACCATCGTCGCCAGTTCACTTTCAGACCAAGACTGATCTCCCAAGCTGTCGATCAACTCGACCGCGAGCGACGCCCGCTCCCGCACAGGAAGCGCCATCAAACCCGGAAAAGTAGCGGCGATGTTCATGCTGCCTTTTTAACACGCCTGCTTTTCAAGGCAAGCCCTCAGTCAGTCACTCAGAATGCGCTCACATGCTGGCGGGTATGCCGAGCCGGGTGGCATGTTGAATGAACCCCTGACGGCTCGTTCCGAGCCATTCAGCCGCTTTGCCACCTGAAACAACAACTTGGCGATAAAGCTCCAAAACCATGAGTTCGACCACCGCCGCTGGCAGCGAACGCTCGCGCGCACGCAGGAACGCGGCGAAGTCTTCGGGAACGGAGAGCGGGATGGTGGTCATGGTGGGAGGATGCACATCGTCGGATAAAAGCCAGTTCTCGGACTTGGTCAGCATTGCCATAGAAACCGGGCCTGAGCTTTGCAAGCCGCACAAACAAAGCCGTAGGCACTGCCGCCGCCGCCGAAGTTCATCCCGCCGCCTGCTGGTTCTTCGATTTGAATGACAAAAGTCATCTTTGCTCCGCATGAGCATGCGGGAGTTTCATCTTGCTGCAACCAAACCGGTGTGCCTCCCAGCTTTCCAACATAGTGACCCGGGTGCGCAATCAATGAAGCCCAGTAGTTGTCATCGTTCCCAGTTTCGGCTGTGAGCCTTTCGTCGTATTCAACTGCATCAAATGGTGTGGAGGCAGGGCTAGAAACCTCGCCCTCAGCCGGAACTAGGAGAGGTGTTGTAGAACTGCTCAATAGTGCGGCATTCCCTCCTGATTTAGCATCCCACTCTTCGCACAGCCCCGGATTGTTCTGGCATTGAAAAAGCAAAAGCCACTCGGTGCTATAGCTGAATACAGTCAAATCGGTCAGATGAAGGGGGACCTCAGCGATGAACTGCATGTTACCGGCGCAGGTTCGGCACTTTGGCCAATCCAAATCGCCGCCTGTGCTTGGATTACCACCCAATTGCCCTTGGGCGAGTTCGGGTTTCGTGAGTTGAAGGATTTTGGCCATGTGACGATTCTCAGAGGTTATCAGCAAGTGCATCAACAAAAAAGAGGCCGCTCGAAAGCGGCCTCTTCGTGAGTTTGGGAGCTGGGGAGGCCAGTTGCGGAGCAACTGGGGTACTTTTAGCCGACGTCAGCAGCAGGAGCGGCTTCGCCACCGGCGGCGGCGGCGTCTTTCTCCTTCATGGCGGCCTTGCGGCTCATCTTGATGCGGCCTTTTTCGTCGATGCCGATGCACTTGGCGGTGACGATGTCGCCGGTCTTCACCACGTCTTCGGTCTTGTTGACGCGGAAGTCAGCG
>JBKCXA010000412.1:0-5048 GCA_046316935.1 Prosthecobacter sp. | reverse complement strand
GCCAGACGCTTCGCAGGCCAACAAATCTCCTTCTTCATCGGAAACCTCCAGAGCAAAAAACGCGCTCAGCTCATCTCGACGGAGCGAGATGGCTACTATGGATGGCATCAATTTGATGCCGCTGCTCCACGGCGAAACCCTCCCCGAGCGCCCGCTCTACTTCCACATGCCGCTTTACGACCTTCGTTGGGCCGCCACGCCCTGCGCGGTGATCCGCGAGGGCGATTGGAAGCTCATCGAGCACTTCGGCGACTCGTTTGACGAAAAGCTGCGCTATCAACCCGGCCGCAAGCTGGAACTCTTCAACCTCCGCGCCGACCTCAGCGAGTCGCAAAACCTCGCCATCACCGAAAAAGCCCGCACCGAGGCGATGAGCGCCAAACTGCACACCTGGCTCGAATCCATCCCCACGCCGATCCCGGGCGAAAATCCGCACTTTGATCCGAAGAGGCAATTTGAGGAGACGAAGACCAAGCAGGCGTGGAATCCGTGAGGTGTTGGAGTCAGAAAAGCGCCGTTCGCCCGTTTCAACTGGACCGAGTTACTTTGATGAACCGCCTCCTGCCGCTCCTGCTCCTCACATCGACTTCCGCTTTCGCTTTGGATGCGAAAGTCACCGCGTTCATGCAGACCTACTGCGTGAGCTGCCATGGTGAAAAGAAGCAGAAAGGCGACTTCCGTGTCGATACGCTCAAAGTGGCCGAAAATGCCGCGGAGGCCGAGAACTGGCAGCTCGTGCTCGATAACCTGCATCTCGGCGAAATGCCGCCGGAGGATGAAAAGCAGCCGAAAGCTGAGGAAGTCGAAAAAATCACCGCGTGGATCCAAAACGAGCTGAATCGCGCCGCCACGACGCTCAAAGGCACGGGTGGTGAGGTGGTCCTGCGTCGGCTGAACCGCCTAGAGTATGAAAACACCATCGCCGACCTCTTTGACGTGCATGGCGGCTTCACAGCGGGCTTTCCCGAGGACCTCCGCGAGCATGGCTACGACAACAACGGCGCGGCGCTGATGCTCTCCGCCGCGCAGATCGAGCAATACATGAAGGCCGCCGAGTTCGTGCTCAGCCGTGCCATCGCGCCTGCGGAGAAGCCGGAGACGAAAAAGGGCGTCTTCACGCTGCACGACTTCAACCGCCACTCGATGGAGAGCGCCCGCAAGCAGTTGAAGACGCAGTTGGAGAAGTTCGCCAACCTCACGCCGCGTGAGCAGAAGCTCGCCCGCGAAAAAGAGGCCGAGGAGAAGGCGAACCCGGATTCCTTCGGCTATCGCTTCCCCATTCGTGAAAACGGCACGCTGCGTCCGCCGAAGCCCGGCGATGGACCGCAGCTCGATGGCGTGCTGACCGTGCAGCGCTACTTCAGCGGCGAGCCACAGACGAATCGTGGATTCTCCGTGCGGCAAACGGGTTGGTATCGCGTGAAGGCCACCGCTTATGCTCTGAAGAACGATGGCAAGCCCGTGCGGCTGCAGTTTGAGTTTGGCAAGCCGTTCACTGGTGAGCTGCCGAAGGAAATCACCGTTTTTTCATTCACGAATGAGCAACCGCGCGAGGTCGAAGCGCTCTACTACATGGAGCCCGGCGATCGCGTGGAGTTTCGCATGCTCGATGGCGCGCCGCACACGCAGGGACGCAGCTACATCGACCAGCCGGGGCCGTTTCTCGGCGTGAAGAGCTTCAGCATCGAAGGCCCGATCCACGACGTGTGGCCGCCGAAAGGTCACACGACGCTGTTTGGCGAGATCGATGCGCAAAATCCCACACCGGAGAAAGTCGAGGCCATCGTCGCCAGGCTCGCGCCCAAACTTTTCCGCCGGCCTGTCGATGCCGCCACGGTCGCGAAGTATCGCGCTCAATACGAAAAGTTCGCCACGGAGATGAAGCCGGATGAGGCGCTGCGTGCCGTGCTGGCCGCGATGCTCGTCTCGCCGCGCTTTTTGTATCAAGAGGAGCCGCCGGGCGGGCCGGATGCGTTTGGCATCGCCTCGCGGATGTCCTTTTTCCTGTGGCGCTCCTCGCCGGATGACGAGCTGCTTCGCGCTGCGGCCGATGGCAGCCTGCTCGATGCCGCGAAGCGTCGCCAGCAGGCGCAGCGCATGATTGCGGATGCGCGTGCGGAGCGCTTTTTGAAGGACTTCACCGGTCAATGGCTCCGTGTGCGCGAGGTCGGTGTCATGCGTGCGAATGCCGATCTCTATCCTGAATACGATCTGGAGCTGGAGGCTGCCATCCGCGGCGAGACGGAGCATTTCATCGCCGAGATGTTCCGCCAGGATCGACCGCTGGCTGATCTGATCGACAGCGACTGGACGATGCTCAATGAACGCCTCGCCAAACATTACGGCATCGAAGGCGTGAGCGGGCCAGACTTTCGCCGCGTGAGTCTCGACAAGTCGAAGACCGTGCGCGGCGGCCTGCTCACGCAGGCGAGCATTCACGCGGTCACTTCGAATGGCAGCGTCACCTCGCCTGTGATGCGCGGCCTGTGGCTGCTGGAGAAATTTCTCGGCACACCCGCTCCACCACCGCCGCCGGACGTGCCGCCCATCGAGCCTGACATCCGCGGCGCCACCACCAACAAAGAGCAGCTTGCCAAGCATCGCGAGATCGCCTCCTGCGCCTCG
Organism: Prosthecobacter sp.; assembly: GCA_046316935.1. GTDB lineage: Bacteria > Verrucomicrobiota > Verrucomicrobiia > Verrucomicrobiales > Verrucomicrobiaceae > Prosthecobacter. Next base: position 2,423 of record JBKCXA010000412.1, on the reverse strand, counting down.
TGTCACAAGAAGATCGACCCGCTCGGCTTCGCGCTGGAGAACTTCGATGTCATCGGCGGCTGGCGAGAGAACTACCGCGCCCTCAAGGAGCCGAAGCCCGGCCAGCGTGCCAAGCTCAGCGACGGCCCCGCCGTGCAAAGCGCCGACGAATGGCACGGCGTCGGCCCCTTCGCGACCTTCCATGCCTTCCGCGACCTTGTGAAGACCCGCGAGCACCTCGTCGCCGAAAATCTCGCCCACCAACTCGCCACCTTTGCCCTCGGCCGCCCGCCCGGTTTCGCGGATCGTGAACCTCTCAAAGCTCTCTCCACTCAGGCTCGCAAAAACAAGACCGGCATGAAGACCCTCGTGCTCGATTTCATCGGGAGCGGAGTGTTTGTGGGGCCGTGAGGTAGACACTCCTGTCTGCCCGTTCCAATTCTTCAGTCCTCCAAATATCCACATCACAAACACCACAGACAAGAGTGTCTGTGCCACCCACAACTCCTATGAATCCACAACCTGCCTTTTCCACTCGTCGTAATTTCCTGCGTGGTGCGGGTATCACGCTGGGCCTGCCTTGGCTGGAGTCGCTCGGAGGTATCGCGCATGCGGCGGATGCGGGGAAGGAGCCGCGCAGGCTGTTGCTGGTCTGTTTGCCGCTGGGGATTTATCGCGATGCCTTCATCCCAAAACAGGCCGGGGCTGGTTACGAGGCCACGGAGTATCTCTCGGCGCTGCAGGAGCATCGCGAGCGTTTCACGGTCGTCTCCGGTCTCGATCATCCGGGCGTGGGTGGCGGGCACTCGGCACAGCCGCGCATTTTCACCGGCGTGCCTTCCGCCGAGCGGAATAGGCGCTCGCTCGATCAGCATGTCGCGGGTGTTTTGGGCCAGCACACGCGTTTTGACACGCTGACGCTCAGCGCCGGTGCGAATGACTTTAGTTGGACCGACGGCGGAAGCCTCGTCCCGTCGGAGAAAAATGTCGGCGAGGCCTTTTCGAAGCTTTTTGCCGAGGACGGCAAGGCGAACAAGGACAAGGTCCTGCGCGAAATCGGACGCGGAAAGAGCATCCTCGATTTCGTGCTCGACGAGGCACAGGATTTGCAGCCGAAGCTCTCGAAACGCGATCAGGAGAAGCTGGAGGAGTATTTTGAATCCGTGCGTGCCGCGGAAAAGCGCCTCGTAAAATCCGAGGAGTGGATGCACACGCCGAAACCCGTCGTGAATGCCAAAGCGCCAGCCCAGATCGCGCCCGATGAGATCATCACGAACATGCGCAACGTCTGCGACCTCACGCATCTCGCCTTCAAGACCGACAGCACGCGCGTGATCACCTTTGGCTACTTCCGCCAGGATGCCGTAGCCGTGCCCGGCGTGAACATCGGCTACCACAACCTCTCCCACCACGGCCAGGACGAGGGAAACCTGACGCAGCTCAAAAAGATCGAGCGAGCCTTCTTTGCGGAGCTGAACACGCTGCTCACCAGCCTGCAAAACACCCGCGAGGGCGACTCCACGCTGCTCGATCGCACCACCATCGTCGTCACGTCAAACCTCGGCAACGGCTCCAGCCACAGCAACAAGGACCTGCCCGTGCTCCTCGCCGGCGGCCGCTTCAAACACGGCCAGCACCTCGCCATCGAGCCCGGCAGCACCCCGCTGTGCAATCTCTACCTCAGCGTCCTCCGCCAGATGGGCTTCGAAGAAGAACGCTTCGGCACCTCGAATGGATTGCTGAAGGGGCTGGAGATGGCGTGATCAAGCTCACGGATTATCGAAGCGCTTCCTTGGCACCGGCTTGCCGTCTTCGAGCAGCCACATGTCCTGCGCGTCGATGAAGTGCCAGTCGCCGTAAATGGCGAAGAGGTTCGCTTGGCGGAACTCGAGCTCCAAGCGGACCATTTTGCCGACGAGAGGCTCCAAAGCAGCCTTTTTCCACTTCAGCGCGTGTTTGAGCGAGTTCGCGTTTCGCATGGGAATGCAGTCATCGAAGCTGTAACCGGGCATAGGCTGACTTTTGAGGTCGGTGAGCTGAAAACGCACCTCGCCGAAGTCGGCGGCGGCGTTGATGAAAAGCGGCGCGGACTTCAAAAGCATCGGCTTCGACTGAATGCGGGCAAAGTCGCCACGCGAGCGAAGGTGCATGAAGCCATCTTTGCGCATAGTGTGCAGCAGCACGGCACTCGTGGGCTCCTTCGTGGCGCTTTTCGCCGCACGTTCGCGACCGTGCGCGCCTTTGTGTGATTCGGAGTAGATGCGGATTTCATCACCCGCTTCGACGAGGCTGCTGGGCCGGATTTGAGCACAACCATGCTCAGGAATGGGATTCAGCGCGATGAAGGGCTTCCTTTGGCCGCGGATGAAGTGATGGCCGTCATAGCTGAAGGTGAGTTGCGAGTCGAAGTCGCCAAAGAACTGGTTGTAGCTGTTCACCGGCAC